>CAVJSG010000022.1:0-1224 GCA_963651895.1 Campylobacteraceae bacterium | reverse complement strand
CTTAAAGCCCTTTTTAGAAATAGCTTTTATTCTTTTTCCTTTGCCATTTTCTCAAATTTCGCTATCTCGTTTTTGCAGGATTTTGTGAAAAATTTTGTGTATGAGCGCCCTTTTTTGTGGGCTTTGAGGTAGTCGCTCATCGCGCCAAGGTAGCTCACATAGTCACTTTCGCTTAAATTTCCCTTGCAAAGCTCGTATTTTAGGAAAAGCATATAGGTGTTTAGCGTGTCGCTTTCACAATACTCGTGGATTTTCTCAAACTCATTTTTATAAAAAAGGCTCATCACTTGGTCGCCGTGAATGTCGTATTTGCCCGGCAAGCCCGCCATAGCGCACACCGTATCAAGCCTCAGCCCGCGAGAGCCGCTACCACCGAGACTTTCAAACAAATCGCAGTGTTTAAGCTCGCTAAAACGGGTTTTGTAGTTGTTCCATTTGTCTGAAATAGTGTCTAAATAGGCACTCGCGCGTATGTTGTGTTTTAGCGCGCGCAGCACAAGCACGGGCATATCGAAATTTTTGCCGTTAAAGCTCACAAGGCGCGGGGCAAACCGCTCGATGAAGCCAAAAAACGCCGCTATCATCGCGCACTCGTCCTCGCCCTCGATTTTATTTACCTTGATAAAACGCCCAAATTCATCGCAAATTACCGCGCAAATGCTTACTATTTGATGAAAGGGCAGGGGCAAAAACTCGCTGCCACTTTCCTCTTTTTGCTTTGCCAAAGCCTGCACACTCACTTCCTCATCCGTGCCCTCAAAACCCCACAAATGCCGCACTAGCGTGGCATCCGGCACACTCTCGCAGTCAAAAACGCAGATATAATTTGCCTTGTGCGTTTGTTTCATTTTTGCCCTTTGATTAAGAAATTTGGTTAAAATTATAGGCAAAATTTGCAAAATTTGCGCGAAAAATTTGCAAAATTTGGCAAAATTCACGCGAAAATTCACAGCTTTAATAAAGAGTAAATAAAATGAAAATAGCCCTTATCCGTTTAAGTGCCCTTGGCGACATAATTCAATCAAGCATAGTCCTGCAATTCATCAAAAAAGCGCATCCGCAGGCGCAAATCGACTGGTTTGTGGATGAGAGATTTTGCGAGATTTTAAAGGCGCACCCGCTTATAGACAGGCTTTTCGCGCTGCCGTTAAAGGACAGGCGGGTATTTGCGGTGCTTAAAATGCTTGTAAGTGCTAGAAAAAGGCGCTATGACGCGGTTATAGA
>CAVJSG010000021.1:0-16161 GCA_963651895.1 Campylobacteraceae bacterium | reverse complement strand
AAATTCACAAAATTTAAGCGAATTTTTGCAAAATTTTAAAGAGGGCGAAGTGCCTAGTTTTTGGCTTAGAAAGCGAGATTTAGAGCTGATAAAACGAAATAAAAGCTCAAACAAGGGCGATTTTGGACACGGCTTTATCGCGGGCAGTGCGAGTGCTGGCACGCTCGCAGGGCTTGCGGCGCTGAACTTTGGCGCAGGGCTTGTGAGTCTCATAAAGGCAAAACCCTTTTCGCCACTCATAATGCAAAAAGATAAAATTGAAAGCAGCGCAAACGCCGTGGCTGTGGGGATGGGGCTTGATGATTTAAGCATTTTAGACGAACCGCTTTTAAAAAAAATCCCTATAATTTTAGACGCAAAATGCTTTTTAAGCGAAAAAATAAAGCCATTTTTGCAAAGACAAAATGTCGTCCTAACCCCACACCCAAAGGAATTTACAAGGCTTTATAAAATCGCACTTGATGAAAATTTAAGCGTAGAAAATTTGCAAAAAAATCGCTTTTTTTACGCTAAAAAATTCACGCAAAATTACAAATGCGTGCTTGTTTTAAAAGGCGCAAACCCCATTGTAGCGCAGTTTGGAGTTATATTTGTGATAAATTGCGGCACGAGTGCGCTCGCAAAGGCAGGCAGCGGAGACGCGCTTGCGGGAATGATTTTAGCACTTTTATGCGGCGGTTTTTCGCCCTTAAAAGCCGCCACAAACGCGGTTTTAGCACACGCGCTAGTGTCTAAAAAATGGCACTTTAATCCAAACGCCTTTGACGCGCTCAAACTCATAAAGGGGCTAAAATGCTTGTAAAACTCGCTGTTTTATTTAGTGGAAATGGCACAAATTTAGAGAATTTAGCCCAAAAACTACACCACAAAAAAGTGGGCGCAAACCACTATGAAATCGCACTTTGTTTGTGTAACAACAAAAACGCTTTTGGCATAAAAAGGGCGGCAAAATTTGGGCTAAAAACCCTTATAATCGAGCATAAAAATTTCAAAAATCGCGAGGACTTTGACGCGGTTTTGGTGAGTGAAATTCAAAAAAGTGGGGCGCATTTGTGCGTGCTGGCGGGCTTTATGCGCATTTTAAGCCCCATTTTTACGCAAAGCATTCGCGCCATAAATTTGCATCCGTCTTTGCTGCCGCTTTTCAAGGGTGCAAACGCCATAAAAGAGAGCTTTGAGAGCGATATGAAGGTGGGCGGAGCGAGCGTGCATTGGGTTAGCGATGAGCTTGATGGTGGGCAAATCATTATGCAGCGGGCTTTTGAGAAAACGCCGAAAATGAGTTTGAATGAATTTGAAGCCAAAATTCACGCCATAGAGCACGAGCTTTTGCCCGAGGCGATAGTTAGGGTTTTTGAGTGAATTTGCGTGAATTTTTAACCATTTTAAGCCTTTTAAACGCCCAAAATTTAGCCTTTCAACCCGCCCTCACCCGAAAACTTAACGCCCTTAAAATGTCGCCTTTGTTTATAACCTCCCTTTGCTCCAAGTCCGCGCAGGTGCGAGCTACTTTGAGAGTCTTATTTACAGCCCTTTGAGAGAGGTTATAACGCGCCACAGCTAGCTCCATAGTGCTTTGCGCGTCCTTATCCGCCACACAAATTTGCGCTAATTGCTCGTCTTTTAATTTCGCGTTAAATTCGTTTTGCCCGCGCTTTTTTTGAAACACAAAGCCCGCCAGCACGCGCTCGCTTAACTCACGAGAGCTCACAGAGCCCTTGTCATCGGGGTTTGCTTTTTCCATAGCCACATAAAGGTCGATGCGGTCAAGGATTGCCGAGGATATGCAGTTTTTATAACGCCTTATTTCGATTTCGCTGCAACGACAGCTTAAAGTGGGCGAAAACAAATTCCCGCAGGGGCAGGGGTTTTGGGCGGCTGCGAAAAGGAACTTCGTCTCGTAGCAGACTTTGGAATTCACGCGCGAGACTAAAATTTGGTTGTCCTCCAAGGGCTCGCGCAGGCTTTCGATGATGATTTTGCCAAAGTGCGGAAACTCGTCAAAAAACAGCACGCCGCCGTTTGCGAGTGCCACTTCGCCGATTTTCGCCCCCTTTGTGCCGCCGCCAAAAATGCTCGCGCGGGTGCTGGTGTGGTGGGGGTTGCGAAAGGGGCGCAGGCTTGAAAACTCGCTATCCTTCGCGTTTAGCGACTGGTAGGCACTCGCCAAAAGCACTTCATTTAGGCTTTGCGGGGGCATTATATACACTAAACGCTTGGCGCACATTGACTTGCCGCTGCCAGCACTGCCCTCAAACAAAATGTTGTGCATACCTAGCGCGGCGATGAGGCAAGCAAACTTCGCATTTTCCTGCCCTTTGACATCCTTGTAATCATAAGCAAAGCTGGTATTTGGGATGTAGAGCTGATTTTCTATCATCAAAGGCTTGGCAAATAGTGGATGGGCGGCTTTTGCGCGAAATTTTTCCTTGTCTTGCGTGAAAAACTCAACCGCCTCGTCCAAACTCTCAACCGCGAAAACCTCTAAATTTGGTATCATCGCGGCTTTTTCAGCTAAGGCTTTTGGTATCAAAACCCTTGCCCTATCGACTTTTGCAGACAAAAAAAGCAGCAGGGAAAAAAGCTCGTTCGTGCCCTTAACCGCCCCGTCAAGCCCCAGCTCGCCAAAGACAAAAAGCTCATCGACAGCTTGCTTTTGCAGCAAAATCAAAATCGCCATCGCCAAGTCAAAATGCGAGCCGTTTTTGGGGATGCCAGAGGGGCTTAAATTTATGGTGATTTTTTGTGCGGGAAAGGCGTAGTTTTTGCTCATCAAGCAGGCTTTGATGCGCTCGGTGCTTTCTTTGATAGCCGCGTTTGCAAGCCCCACGATGGCAAAGCCGGGCAAGCCGCGAGTAAAGGTGCTTTCGACATCGATGATGCAAAGCTCATCCCCCAAACTCACGCTTTGAAGCTTTTTCACTAAATTTTGCCTTTTTTAGAGTGTGAATTTGTGGGGCTTTGAGCGGAGTTTTGGGGTGAATGTGTCGCTAAATTCACGCTTTGGGCGAAATTTTGTGAATTTTGGTGTGAATTTTCATTAAAATTCACGGAATTTTCTTTGGGGAGTGGTTTTATGCGTGAATTTGAACTAGAATTTGGGCGAGAATTTGGATTTTGGCGTGAATTTGAGCTTGAATTTTTACCCGCTTTTTTCGCCTTTTGTGCTGCCTTAAATTCCTTTTCAAAAGCCCTTTTTTGAGAAAAACTTAGCCGTTCTATAAACAAATGCCCATCCAAATGCTCAAACTCGTGCTGCATTACAACAGCGAGCAAATCGCTAGCTTCTAGGGTTCGGGACTTCCCAAAGCGGTCTTGAAACTCTACCCTCACGCGCTTAAAACGCTGCACTTCCTCAAAAAAGCCCGGCACACTCAAACAACCCTCGTTGCAAAGGATTTTTTCATCGTCTAAAAAAATCAGCCGCGGATTGATGATTTCAAGCAGATTTTCGCGGCTTTGCTCGTCATTTTCGTCCGGCACGCAAGCTAGAAATATACGCAGCGGCTCGGCAACTTGAATCGCCGCAAGCCCTATGCCATAGCCATTTATCATAGTTTCATACATATCATCAAGCAGCTCGTGCAAGCTCTCGTCAAATTTTTCGACCGGCTTGGACTGCACGAAAAGCCTTTTATCAGGGTAGGTTATGATTTGTCTTATCATTTTTTCTCCGTTTTTTTTACACATTTTTGGGCGGTTTGTGAATTTTTTTTTTTGGAATTTTCAAATAAATTCACGCTTTTCAAGCCTTGCCCACGCTAATAATGGGCATAGTATGGATTGCCACGCCTTGACTTCGTCAAGGCTCGCAATGACGAATTTGGCGTGAATTTTGCCCAAAAAATTCACAAAATTCCACGCTAGAAACACCAAAATTAAAGCGTTTGTTCGGGCTGACGATTGTGGATGAGAAAGGCATTTTCGTGGGCGTGGGCTAAACAAAATAGTTTGCCGAGCCTACGAAAATGGCTTTATCGCCGCAAGCTAAGCCCGCAAAAGCGACAACCCAAAGTAAATTCAACCCCAAAAAGCTTAAATTTCACATTAAATTCAACCTAAAACGCCCCAAATTCACTGCCCCATCGCACTTTGTTTTTTCGTGTCCTTTGTGTCTATCCAAATGTTAGGCACGCTGCCACCCGGGGTAAGAAAGATTTTCGCGTCTGTGTTTTCCCTTAAAGCCTCGTTAAATTTGCCCTGCACCTCGATTTGCTTTAAGTTTAAAAGCGGATTGTTTATGCTTTTTCCCACCTCTCTGTTCGCGTAAGCTTGCGCGTCAGCCTCGATGCGAGCGGCATCTGCCTTACCTTTCGAGCTTATGATAGTCGCATTTGCTTCGCCCTCAGCAAGTGTGGCGCGGCGCAGAGCCTCTTGGCTCGCCCTTTCAGCCTCTTGCTTTGCCACTTGCACAAGCTCGATTTGCTTTTTCACCTCAGGGGGCAACACGATTTCTCGCAGCTGCACGGCGGTAAGCATCACGGGGTTGTTTGGCAAATTTGCTATGATTTTGCCTATGTCATCATTGATTTGCTGGGCGATGGCGTTGCGATTTGCGGGCAGTTCCTCAGCCGTGTATTTTCCCACCACGCTTCGCACCACATCGCGCACCGTGGGGTCTATGATTTTGTCCTCCCAATTCACATTCCATTTTGCGATGGTTTGAGGCACCACGGCTTCGTTGAGTTTATACTGCACCGTAACATCGATAGAAACGCTAAGCCCGCGGCTATCAAGCACGGAAATACTGCTTTTGTTGATGACTCCGCTGCCGCGCTGAATCGAGCTTTCATTCACGCCCTCAACGGAGGCATAAGTCATTTGGCGCACCTTTGTGTCGATGACGATGATTTTTTGGAAAATAGGCACGAAAAAGTGAAGTCCGGGCTCCAAAGCCTTTTCGCCAAAGGCGCCCGTGGTAACCTTAATGCCCATTTCGCCTGAATTTACGATGGCAAAGGGCTTTGCAAGCACCAAAAATAGCACCAAGATGATGGCTACCCACACGAGAGGCGTGAATTTGCCAAAGCCTTTCATAAAGTCGAAATTTGGTGCTTTGAAATTCATCCCACCACCGCCGCGCTCGCCGTTTGAGCCGCTTTTTTTGTTGAAATAATCATTCAAATCCGCTGGCATTTTTTATCCTTTAAATGTAAGTTAGCATCGCGCTAAAATCGCTGTCGCGCCCATAGACGACATCAAAATACGCATCCTGCAAGCGTTTTGTAAGCTCGCCTCGCGCCCCGCTGCCGATGACGCGCGCGTCAATGTTTGAAATGGGCGTTACCTCAGCCGCAGTGCCTGTGAAAAAGGCTTCATCAGCCGTATAAACCTCATCGCGGCTTATGCGCTGCCTTAAAACAGGCAGTTTGAGCTTTGCGGCGATTTGCAAAACCGTGTCCTGCGTGATGCTGCGAAGGGTAAAATCATTTGGTGGGGTGATTAAAACGCCGTTTTTTACGATGAAAAAGCATTCCCCCGTGCCCTCTGAGACAAAGCCCTCTTCATCGAGCATCAAGGCTTCCTCGTAGCCCGCCTCGATAGCCTCGAATTTCGCAAGCTGTGAATTTAGGTAGTTTGCGCTTGCTTTTGCCTTGTTCATCGCAGACTTTGCGGAGTTTCGCATAAAGCTTGAAATTTTTACGCGAATGCCCTTTTGCAAGCCCTCATCGCCCAAATAAGCACCCATTTCCCACGCTGCTATGGCGACTTTTACGGGGGCTTTTATGTGATGAACGCCCATTTCGCCGTCCCCAAGATAAATGAGTGGGCGAATGTAGGCGTTTTGCGTGAATTCGTTTGCGCGCACAAGCTCGATTTGCGCCCTTTCAAGCTCGCTTTGCGAGTAGGGGCAGTTTAAAACCGTGATTTTAGCAGACTCCAAAAGCCGCTTGGTGTGCTCCTGCAAGCGAAAAATCGCTAGCCCCTTGTCCGTCTTATAAGCACGAGTGCCCTCAAACACGGCGTTGCCATAGTGCAAAGAGTGCGTGAGTATATGCACCTTCGCGTCCTTAAAATCGACAATCTGCCCATCCATCCAGACCTTTTTTGCCTCTGCTTTCATTTTTGCCTTTCTTTGCGCACTTTGCGCGGAATTTTTTGTGAATTTTTGCCTTAATTTCGCCCCTTGGGGCGCGAATTTCTTGCGAATTTTTGCTGAATTCTTGCCTTTTTGATTTAAAAAAACGCATTTTAGCAAAGTTAGGCTAATAATTGTAAATTTAGCTTGTAATTTTTAAATCTTAATGTTTATTTAAGTTTTGTTTAAGAAATTTTGCACTAAATGGCGAAAATTTAAGCGGTATTTTAAAGTTGTGGCGCGAAAATTTATGAAATTTATTTTGCAGGTTAAAACGGCATTAAAGCATTGAAAAATGGTGTAAAAATTATGAAATTTCGTGAATTTTTTAGCATTTTTAAATTACAAAATATGGCAGCATAAAGGGGTTGAAATGCTTAAATTTAAATGCGTGATTGCGGTTTTTGTGGCGGTGTTTTGTAGGTATTTTGAAGTTTGCTAAAATTCGCACATTTTTTAAATAGCAAAAAGCGTGGCGGCGTGTCGTTGCGAGCAGTTCTTACAAAAAACGCCTAACCACACTTTGCCTCTGTTTTTTGCATTTTCTCAAACAAAAATCCAAAAAATCCACAAATTTTGTGCAAAATTTAGCAAAAAAGCCTTGACTTTGTCCAAATTTATGCTATAATGGCACTTCATCGCGGGGCAGCCTTGCGAAACTATGCTTGAAAGGACTTTTATGAGGGGCATTTCACTTCTACTCGCCTTGTGCGCGAACTTTGCGGGTGCGGGGCTCATCGATTCGCAGCGTTCGCTGGACAGATACTCCAAGCAGGTATTCGTGGATATCGACAAATCCATACAAAGAGCCGATGAGGTTACCTACAAACACACGGATACCACGCGTCAAAGCACCGAAGCGGCTAGAAAGTCCGTAAATAAGGACTTGCAAAAGGCTGTGAAACGAAGCAAGACGGCGATTTATTGATATTTTGTTGCAGTTTTTTGTCGTTTTTCAATGACGGCGCGGTGCAAATTTAGGCGAAAATTTACAAATTTAGTGCAAATTCACGCCCAAATTCACCCACCCTGGCGCACTTTTTTGATGGTTTTGCCCCCAAGCCCATAGTTCGTGGGCTCGATTTCATCGATGATGACCACTATGCTTGCCTTGTTTTTGCCAAGCACTTTTACTAGCAAATCGCTCACGCCCTCGATGAGCTGCTCTTTTTGCGACTCGCTCGCTGGTCCGCTATCCTCTTTGGTGATGCGGATATTTACAAATGGCATTTTGCCCCCTTTTAGTTTTTGTGGTAATTGCACGACTTTTTCGCCGCACAAATTCTTGCAATTAGATTAAAATTTATTTCAAAACCCCGTCTATCCATACCGTAATGTCATCGCCGAGTTTATTTAGCGCCTCGTCAAAGCTCGCTACTGCTGAGCTTGGGGCGAGTTTTTGCACGGGGATTTTGTAGCTAAAATGTTTAAAGCCTAGCAATTTTTTACTCGAATTCTCCACTAAATTTGCGCTTAATTCCAAATGAATGTAGCTTTTTTGGTTATTTTCATCGCTTTTTTCGCCTTTTTTGTTTGAATTTGAAGCAGAATTTGAGCTAGAATTTGAGGCTGAATTTGCCGAATTTTCCTGCGTTTCAAAAACCTGCTCAAAGCTATCAAAGCGGCTTTCTAAAACCAAATTCGCTTTAAGCTGCGAGTTTGCATTTAGCACCACTTCAAAGAGTTTGTTTTTTTCAAATTTCGCCGCCAAAAGCGTGGAGAGTGAGTTTGCGGGCGAGCTTTTCCACGAGTGCTTGGAGTATGAGCTTAGCTCGTTGTCCTTTATGTAGGCGATTTCGTTCGTTTTGAGATAAAGCGTGCTTTGTATGGAGGCGATTTGAATGCGTTTTTTGTGCGGCGCGCCCCTTTTAAGCACTATTTTGTCGTTTGCTTTGAGTATGTAGGTGCTTGGATTTGCCTGTGGTTCGGGCATTATGGAGCAGGCACTAAGCGCAAAAGCCGCAGCCACAGCAAAAATCATCCCAAAAAATGCGCGAAAGCCTTGTAAATTCATAGTTTTCATCCTCACTCTCCCGGTGCAAGTTTGTTTTTGCCACTCTTGAAAAATATATCAGAGGGGCTTTGTTTTAAATTTGTTAGTGTTTCATTAAGCTGTATGAGCAAAAGCTCGAAAAGTTCGAGGTTTGAGCTGAGCGAGCCTTTCATATCGCCGTAGTTATCAGCCATATCAGCCATTTTTTTGCTCGCATCGCTGAAATTTGAGAGTGTGGGCTCCAAGTCTTTGTTTATTTGGGCGAAATTTCGCAGAATTTTGCTGAAATTTTTCACATTTTCCTCGCTGAAAATCAAATGCAGCTGCTCGCTTATGTAGTCCGCGAGTTTTATGATTTTATCCCCCTGCCTATCGATGGCGGATAGCAGGCTTGGCTTGACGGGTATGCTTAGGATTTCGTCCTCTTTTGGCAGCATCAAAGCGTTGCTGCCCTCGCTTTCTGTGGCAAGTTCTACAAATTTAATGCCCGTGATGCCCTGTCCTGTGAGGGTTGCGTAGGTGTTGTGCGTGATGGGCGTGCCTTCTTTGAGCTTTAAAAGTATGCGAACGCCCACTACGCCGTGCTCGCTGCTTATGTTAGCGTCCTCCACACTGCCTACCTCCACGCCTAAAAGCTTCACGGGTGCCTTTGGGCTAAGCCCCGCGATGGAGTCGTTTGTGAAAAGCTGATAATACACAAATTTTTCCTTGTGCGAGAAGCCGCCCAGCCACATTACGACAAAGAGTGCGGCAAAAAGCACGCCAAAGACGAACACGCCGACATAAAAATAAGACGCTTTGTTTTCCATCAGCCCATAAACCTTTCATAAAGTGCGTAGTTTTGCTCTCTCAGCTCGCTTTGCGTGCCCAAAAAGCCTACCTTTTTATCCTGTAAAATCAAAAAGCGGTCTAAAATTTTAACCATACTTTCTTTATCGTGGGTTACCAAAATAATGCTTAATTTTAGCCCCTCTTTTAGCTGCAAAACTAATTCATCAAATTCACGCGAACTATGCGGGTCAAGCCCTGAGGTAGGCTCGTCCAAAAAAAGTAATTTACTATCAAGCGCGAGAGCCCGTGCAATCGCCACGCGCTTTACCATACCCCCACTTAACTCGCTTGGATAAAGGCTTGCGACTCGCTCATCAAGCCCTACCATTTTGAGCTTCATTATCACAAGTTCGTTTATGAGTTTTTTGCTTAAATTTGTGTATTCGATTAGCGGCAGGGCGATATTTTCAAAGACATTAAAAAAGCTAAAAAGCGCGCCAAACTGAAAAACCACGCCCCAAGACTGCTGCAATTTCAGCGCGTTTTCAGGGCTAATGCCCCTTAATTTTTTGCCCAAAATTTCATACTCGCCCCCATCAAAATGCTCTAACATTAACATTTGCTTTAAAAGCACGGATTTACCGCTGCCCGAGCCCCCCAAAATGCCAAAAACCTCGTTTTCATTGACGCTGAAATTCACGCCGTTGTGGATGATTTTGTTTTCAAATTTCGTAACTATGCCCTCGGCTTTGATGATGGTTTTCATAGCCCTGCCTTTGTGAGAAACACTGAAAAAATCGCATCAAAGGCAATCACCCAAAATATCGCATCCACAACGCTTTTTGTGGTGTAAATTCCTATGCTTTCAGTGGTGTTTTTCACGCCAAAGCCGCGAAAGCAGGCAATCAGCCCTATGATAAAACCAAACATAGGCGCCTTGATAACGCCGATGAGGTAGTGTTTTAGGGCGATTGACTCTTGAAAACGGCGGATGAATTCAGCATAATTTATGCCAAGGCTTAAATCCGCCACAAACATACCACCCAAAACGCTGATGGCATCGGCAAAGGTTACGATGAGAGGCATCGCAAAGCTAAGAGCTAGCACGCGTGGGATTATTATAAAACGCGCGGAGTCAAAGCCCATAGTGTTCATCGCCGCCACTTCCTCTGTGATTTTCATAACGCCAATTTGCGCGGTGTAAGAACTCGCACTGCGCCCTGCGATGACTATGGCGGCAATGAGTGGCGCGATTTCACGAAGCGCGGCGATGCCTACCATATCGACTATGAAAATGTTTGCGCCAAACTGCGTGAGCTGATACGCGGCTTGATAGCTTAGCACCACGCCCACTAAAAGCGAGGTTAGGGCTATGATGGGCAGGGCGTTGAGCGCGCTGTGCTCGATGTGGTATAAAAATGCGATGAAGCGAAAGTCGCTTGGCTTGCGGATGATTTTGCCTAGGGCGTGGAAAAATAGCCCCGCGAAACGCAAAAATCGCTTTATGGAGCGCAGGGACTTGATGGTGTTTTCGCCGATAGTGATGAAAAAGCGGTTTGTGCGGTGTTTGATTTTGCGCGTTTTTTTGCTACTTATGAAATTCTTTTCGCAAAGGGCGTAGAGGCTTGAATTTGTGGGGTTTAAGCCCACTCTTTCAAGCTCGTAATTTTGATTTTTAAGCTCGCTTTCCATAGACAAAAAGTAGCAAATGCCCGCCGTGTCGATATTTGTAAGGCGCGAAAAATCCAAAATCACCCTTTTTTGCGTGAATTTTGGCAAAGTTTGCTTGAAATTTGATAAAGAATTTTTGTCCCAAACGCCTATGACAGCGATAACGGCAGCGTTATTTTTTGAGCTAAATTCAAGCGAAGTCATTTTAAAGTCCTAAAATTTGTGTTTTGAAACATTTTAAATTTCTAAAATTTGCGCTTGCAAAGCTGAATTTAAACAAAATCATTTTAACTTCCCAAAATAAATTCACATAAATTTTCCGCCGTAAAGCCGAAAAATTCAAACACGGCTTTATCCTTGCCGCTTTCGCCAAAGCCCTTTATGCCAAAAACGGCATCGCAGAATTTGTAAAGTTCGTTCGCACTAGCCGCCTCCACGCCCACGACTTTGCCCCTTAAAAGCCTTGCTTTGTAGGCGTTTTCTTGCCTTTCAAAAAGCTCAAAACAGGGCATTGAAATCACGCTTGTTTTCTTGCCCTTGCTTTCAAGCAAAGAGGCGGTTTCAAGGCATAAATTCACCTCGCTGCCACTTGCAAGCAGCGTAAATTCAGGGTTTTGCGCCTCTTTTACTAAATACGCCCCATTTTCCACAGCCCCAAAAACGCTATTTGGCAGGGCTTTGAGCTTTTGGCGGCTTAAAACAAAGGCGCAAGGAAGCTCATTTTTTAGCGCAAAATCCCAAGCTGCCGCGTTTTCGCTGCCATCAGCCGGGCGAAAGGTAAGGAAATTTGGCATCGCGCGCAGTGTGCTTAATTGCTCTATGGGCTGATGCGTGGGTCCGTCCTCGCCAACGCCTATGCTATCGTGCGTGAAAACAAAAAAATGCTTGATTTTCATTAGTGCGGCGAGTCTGGCGGCGGGTTTTAGGTATTCGCTGAAAATGAAAAAGGTTGCCGAAAAGGGCACAAAAAGCCCGTATCTAGCAAAGGCGTTGTTTATCGCTGCCATCGCGTGTTCGCGTATGCCAAAGTGCAAATTCTTGCCCGCCGCGAAGTCGCCAAGCCCCTTTAACTCGGTTTTGTTTGAGGGCGCGAGGTCCGCACTGCCGCCCAAAAAGCCCGGCATTTTCGCGGCTATGGCGTTTAAAATCTCGCCGTTGCTGTCTCTCGTGGCTAAGTCCCTGCCCTTGAAATTTGGATACTCTATGCTTGAAAAATCGGGCTTTATTAGCGAGTTTAAAAGCCCTTTTTTGCCTGAATTCTCCAAAGTTTCGCGCCATTTTGCCTCGGCTAAATCGCCAAGTTCTACCGCCGCCTCAAAACGCAACTTCGCATCCACAGGGATTTCAAAGGTTTTTTGCGCGTCAAAGCCCAAATTTACTTTCATCTCTCTTATGATTTCCTCGCCCAAGGGCGCGCCGTGGCTGTGGTGCGAGCCCTCCAAACGCCCTGCGCCCTTTGCGATTGTGGTGTGGGCTATGATGAGTGTGGGCTTGGCGGCGGTTTTTGCGCCGTTTAAGGCTGAATTTATCGCGTTATAATCGTGCCCGTCTATCTCGCAAACGGCGAAATTTTGGGCTTCAAAGCGTTTTTTTATGTCCTCGTTGAAGGCTAATGCCGTGTCGCCCTCGATGGAGATGCGGTTGCTATCATAAATCAGCACCAAATTTCGCAGTTCGTGCAAGCCTGCCAGCGAGCAAGCCTCGTAGCTAATGCCTTCTTGCAAATCGCCATCTCCGCAAAGGCAGTAAATTCGGTGATTTATAAGCTCGCTGCCTAGCAAAAGTGCCGCTTTTTTCGCAGCCATAGCAAAGCCCACAGCGTTTGCAACACCTTGCCCCAAAGGTCCTGTGGCGATTTCCACGCCTGGGGTGCTGATTTCTGGGTGTCCGGGGGTTTTGGAGTGAAGCTGGCGGAAATTTTTTAAGTCCTCCAAGCTCAAATCATAGCCGCTTAAATGCAAAAAGCTATAAAGCAGCGCGCTTGCGTGTCCGCCTGAAAACACGAGCCTGTCGCGGTTTAGCCACGCGGGGTTCTTTGGATTGTGCGATAAGTGCGCACTTAAAACTGCGACAATGTCGGCAAGCCCCAGTGCTGCGCCCGGATGCCCGCTGTTTGCCCTTTGCACCATATCCGCACTTAAAACGCGCAGGGTGTTTGCCATTTTTGCAAAGGCTTGTAAATCCGCGCTGTCAAGGCTTTGCGTGCCTTTTTTATCTTGCATTTTTCGTCCTTATAGGTATTTTGCCATTAAATTTTTAAGCCACTCGCGCAAATTTGTCTCTAAATTCGCGCCCTCGCACTCTTTTAAAAGCCTATTTTTCGCACTTATCGCCCCGTCAAGCCCAAGCAAATTCACAAAGGAATTCTTGTGAGTGTCCTTGTTTGTGGGCTTGCCTGAGTCCTGTTCGCTCGCGGTGGCATCGATGATGTCATCATTTATTTGAAAAACAAGCCCTATTTTTAGCCCAAATTCATAGATTTCTTGCGTTAAAGCCTCGTTAAATTCGCAAATTTCACAGCCCATTTTTAGGCTAGCTGCGATTAGGCGGGCAGTTTTGTGGATGTGCAAGAACTCTAACTGCGATAAATCAAGCCTTTTATCCTCAAAAAAGCAATCAATCGCCTGCCCTATAATCATCCCATTTATGCCGGCATTAAACGCCAAAGTCTCAATGAGTTTTAGACGAATTTTCTCGCTAAATTCAGCCCTGCTTAAAAGCAAAAAAGCCTCAGTGTTGAGCGCATCGCCTACCAAAATGGCTGTCGTCTCATCGTAAAATTTATGCAAAGTAGGCTCGCCGCGGCGAAAGTCCGCATCGTCCATAGCCGGCAAATCATCGTGTATGAGCGAGTAGCTGTGGATGAACTCAACCGCCAAAGCCGCATTCATAGCCTTTTTAAGCAAGTCGGGGCGTTTTAAATTTACAATGCCAAGTAAGAGTTGAGCGCGAAAATGCTTGCCTCCGGCGAGCAACATTTTCGCCAAGGCTTCGTTGAAAAAGGGATGAAAGCTCTTTACTTGCGGCAAATTCGCACGCAAAAAGCCCTCAAAGTCCTCTAAAACGCTCACTTGCTAAGCCTTATGAAAAACTCGAAATTCTCATCCTCGCGGATATAATGCTCGTTTTTATTAACAGGCAGTCGCCTTGCCGCGCGAGATACCAGCACTCTGAAAAAGCTGCCATTGACAAAAATGCGCTGTGCTTGGGGTAAATTTTTGATGACTTCGTTGTTTATGCGGATGATTTTATCCCCCACCTTAAAGCCTGCGTTTGCAGCCTTTGAGTCCGCTGCGACTTTCGTAATGACTAAATTTTTGGCTATGGTAAGCCCCATATTGCTCGTGTAGTTCGTGCTTACGGCGCGTTTGGGGACGCTTGCGGCTACGGGCAGATTAAAGCGGCTTAAATCCTTGGGAAAAACATTTGTGGAAATGTTTAAGTCCCTGTTATCTCTAAGCACCACGAAATAAAGCGTGGAGCCCCTATCGGCAAACAAAATGGTTTCATTGAGTTTTCGCAAGTCATTCGCCCGCACCCCATCAACGCTGACTATTTCATCGTTGATTAAAAACTGCCCATTGTTTCGCACGCCCTCGACATAGATTTTATTGTCGCGCATTGCAAAATCCACGCCTATGTCGCCCCAATACACATCGTTATACTTGGCGAAGTGGTTTAAGTAGCGGTTGCCGATGAATGAGCCATCCCCAAGCGAAATGCCTATCATCGAGCAGTAGATGGAGTCTAGCTGCCCTACCTTTGTGCGAAAGTCCAGCTGGTCGCGTTCGTTTAAGTCTTGGGCTAGGTATTTTAAGTGTCCTATGTAGGCTTGCTGTGGGTCGATGATGCCCACCCAGTCGTTGCGCGTGAGGTTTTGCTCATCATACTTCATAGGCGGAAACAAGCTAAAATCGGTGCGCACTAGGTATAAATTCAAAAAAGGGTCGTATTTTACATACTTGTTTAGCTTTTGGCTTGGCGTTTTAAGCACCGCAAGCAAATTGTCGCTTAAAACAAAGGCGTTCATACCCTCATACATCATCACGCTAGCCTTGTTGCGCGTGTAGCAAGCCGCGAAATCCTCGAATGTCGGGCGCTCCACACCCCACGCAAACGCCGCGCACAAGGCGCACAGAATGAATTTTTTCATAGACTAAACCCTCCTAAAATGTCCCCAGCTATGCTTTGTTTGTTTTGATTGACGGCTTTTAGGGCGTCATTGATGGCGGCGATGAGTAGGATTTGCAGAGATTCTCTGTCCTCAAAAAGGCTCTCATCAATGCTCACATCGATGATTTCGCCCCTGCCATTTGCGCTCACGCTCACCAAACCCCCGCCACTCTTGGCGCTGAACTCTTTTTTGGCGAGCTCAGCCTCGAATTCTTGGGCTTTTTCCTGCACATTTTTAAAGAGTTCGCCCATCTTTGAGAAGTCCATATTTTCAAACATTTTTGTCCTTGAAATTTAATGCGATGGCTAAATTCTACTATAAATTTCTAAAAAATGGCTTAAAATTCAGCGAAAATTTGCTTTTTTCGCATTTTTGCTGAATTTTATGCGAATTTATCTTGGCAAAAGCCCTATTTATAGCACCCCAGCGATGGCGAAACTAAACACTATGCCTATTAAAAGCAGAGTCGGCACCTCGTTATAAACCCTAAAAAACACGCCACTTTTAGTGCATTTATCATCTCGCAGCTGATGCAAAAAATGGGCTATGCTAAAATGATAAGCAAGCAAAAGTGCGGCAAATGTGAGCTTTGCGTGCATATAAGCGTGCGGGATTAAGGCATCGAAGTGCGCGGCAAGCATAGCAGCCCCCGTAACTACCGAGCCCACCATAGCAGGCACTTGAATGCCCCTATAAAGCCTGCGCTCTTGCACCTTCACAACCCTCACAAAGTCCGCATTCTCCGCGTTTTCGCGGTGATACACAAAAAGGCGCGGTATGTAAAAAAGCGCCGCCATCCACGAGATGAAAGCCATAAAATGCAGTGCTTTTATGATTTGATAATACTCGTTTAAAAACTCCATTTTTTCCTCCTGTTTTGAGAATTTTAGTCAAAATCTAGCTCAGTTTTTTTCTTTTTGCGAAAGAAAATTTCCTTTACTAAAATGATAAACACACTTAAATTTATAGTAGCATCCGCGACATTAAAAACTGCAAATTCAAACCACTTATGCCAAAAAAACATATCAACCACGCCCCCATAAACAAAGCGGTCAAAGAGGTTTGAAAAGCCCGCACCAAAAAGCAAACTAAACGCAAAAAGATGCTCGTTAAAAAATCGCCTCTGCCACAAAAGATAGAGCAAAAGCCCTACTAGCAGGGCTAAATGCACATATTTTAGCTGCTCGCTACCGCTAAACATAGAAAAAGCCACACCCGTATTTAGCGTCCCCACAAGGCTCATATACTCGCCCTGACGCTTGCCCGCGCAGCTATTTTGCGGGAAAAGTTCCTCGCCCTCGCTCATAAAAATCGTGCCGTTTATGATTTCATTGCTCGCACAAAGCGTGTTTAAAGTCCAGTGCTTCACGCTTTGGTCTATGATGAAAATGAGCGTAAAGATAAAGGTAAAAATGACTACTTTTTTAAGCATTTATTTGCCTTTTAAATGAATTTAGGTATAAAAATTGAGGG
>CAVJSG010000020.1:1445-16315 GCA_963651895.1 Campylobacteraceae bacterium | reverse complement strand
GTTGTATCCAATATGCTTCATCTATAATGCATAAATATTTTGGCTTTAAAACAAAAAACTGCTCGTCTTGCATAAAAGAATTCATAACAAAAATATCTTTTTTTGCTATAAATTTATAATCATTGACATCATTAAATGTATCTCTTAAAGATGGGCCATTGGCCAGGATGGCTATGGAATTATCGCTAATTGTTACATCCCAATTCTGAATTTTAATAGGTTTGATCGGTTTTTTATTTTTTTTAATTTTTATGGTTATTCCTAAAATAGTGATATTTTTATGTATTTTATCACTATCATTTTTAACCGAGAATAAATACTCAAAAATGTTCATAGTTATAAGCCCATCCTTTAAATTTTGCATTAAATGCTGAATTATACCGAATTTTTTGTAGAATTTCAATACAATTTTGTGAATTTTATTTAAAAAAAGTAAATTTTATGAGAATTTATCCGAAAATTTTATATTTTTTTTACAAATAATGTACAAAAAGTATAAAAAAATTCGCAAAAAATCCACAAAATCTGTAAGGTCAGTGGCTAAAACCACTATCTTGCAAACAGCTTTCTTTTCACCCAGCCCCTGTGTTTTGCGAGGTGAAAAAGGGCGAGGGCGACAAAGACAAAGCCGATTTTGCCGTGTATGCCGCCGAATGTGCCGTGCTCGAAGCGGCTGAATAAATACGCGAGGACGAAAGTCCCGCTTGCTAGTGTCGTCACGCCCACGCCGCCAAGCCAGCGCGTGAGTTTGGGGCTCGCGCCGAATTTTTTGAGCCAAGCCAAGCCAAGCCCCCAAAATGCAAGTAAAGATGCCAAAAAACAAGCGCAAACATAGCCACACCAAAGCCTGCGTGTATAAAAGTCAGCGCAAAGAACGAAACGCCAAGCATAGCATCGCCGCCGAGTGCTTCCATTTGGATACTTGAAGCGAGTATAAGCGGCATAAGTGCTATCAGTGCGAGGTTACACAATTTGAGTTGCTGATTTTTAGGGGCTTTGAAAGGGTTTGTCATAGTTTTCCTTTATGAATTTTTTTTAAAACAAGCCGAAATTATGCCCATAAATTGTTAATTTTTGCTTAAAAATTTATAAAATTGTGAATTTTTGTGAATTTTTTGAGAATTTGCCTTTAAAAGCACGAATTTTTTGCAAAAGACTGAAATTTGGGATGAATTTTTGATATGAAATTTTTACAAAATTCACCCCAAAATCCACGCCTTTTGCGAAATTTAAACCAAATTCACTCCGCGACTTCCCACAAAACGCCGTTTTTGGCTATGAATTCAAGCACCCGCGCCTTGTCCTTTTCGCGCACATTTATGACGAGGTTGCCTAGTGCAACGCCGTTTAGCTTTTCTATCTTGCCCCAAACTATGTTAAAATCGATGTTCAGTTCGCGTGCCATCTGCGTGATGACTTGTTTTTGCGCCACTTCCTTGGGGAAGTAGAGTTTGACATTGACGCCGCTGCTTGGCAAAAAGTCGCTTTCGCCCAAAAATTCACGCATTTTTTCGTTTGGTTTGAGGAAAAGTTCGTGGATTTGCCCGCTGCCGATGATGCGTCCGTGTTCGAGCAGGACGGCTCTTTGGGCGATTTCCTTGACGACTTCCATCTCGTGCGTAACCAGCACAACGCTGATGCCAAGGGCTTTGTTGATGCGCGAGATGAGTTCAAGTATGTTCTTTGTGGTGTTTGGGTCAAGTGCCGAGGTCGCTTCATCGCTTAAAAGCACCTTTGGGCGAAGCGCTAACGCCCTAGCTATGGCTACTCTTTGCTTTTGCCCTCCACTAAGCTCGCTAGGGTAGGCTGCTGCTTTATCCGCAAGCCCCACGAGCTCTAAAAGCTCGCTCACGCGGGACTTTATCTCGCTTTTGGTAAGGGCGTGAATTTGCAACGGCATAGCCACATTTTCAAAGGCGTTTTTGCGGCTCATCAGCGCAAAGTGCTGAAAAATCATACCTATGTCCTTGCGCAAATTTCGCAGTTTTTTGGGGTTTTTGGCGAGTTGTGAAATTTCCTCGCCAAAGACTTGCAAAGACCCGCCCTCGTAGCTTTCCAAAGCGTTTATGCAGCGCAAAAGCGTGGATTTACCGGCTCCGCTGTGTCCTACGATGGCGAAAATCTCGCCCTCACGCACCTCAAAGCTCACATCATCGATGACAAGTTCCTTGCCATAGGACTTTTTAAGGTTTTTTATCTTTATCATTGCCCACCTTTAAGGTTTTTTAACTCTTCGTTTATCTTTAAAAGCTGTGAATTTAGGCTTTCAAGCGCGGTTTGATTTTGCGCGACTACTTCTTTTGGGGCGTTTGCGATGAATTTTTCGTTTTTTAGCATAGTTTCGATTTTCGCCCTTTCTTTTTCAGCTTTTACTTTTTGCGCCTCTAACCTGCCTAAAACTCCGCTCAAATCGACATTTGCAAGCGGCACAAACACCCTTAAATGCTCGCTCACATCCGCACTAGCCCCGCTTAAATTCTCGCTTACAAAGCCTATTTCATCGCACTTTGCGAGCTTTGCGATGAAATGCGTGTATTTTGTGAATTTTTCGCGTTTGCCCTCATCATTTAAGCGCACAAAAGCCTTTTCAATCCTCGCATTTGCAAGCTCCACAAGGGTTTTGGCGCGGCGGATGCCCACCACTGCTTCGATTATAAGCTCAAAAAGCCCTTCAAGCTCCAAATCACGCCCCTTAAATTCAGGGTAAGCCGACACCATAATGCTCTCACTCGTTTCAAGCCTGCTGCCGCTTAATTCGTGCCACAAAAATTCACTGATGAATGGCATAAAGGGGCTTAGCAGCTTTAAGGCTTCTTTGAAAATGCTGCCTAGCTCGCGCACAGAGGCTTTCTCAGCCTTGCTAAGCTCGATGCCCCAGTCGCAAAACTCGTCCCAAAAAAAGCGATAAAGCGTGTTCGCCGCGTCATTGAAGCGGTAGTTTGCCAAATTTTCGCGCACTCCCTGCACGCAGAGGTTGAAGCGGCTTTGCATATATTTGCCAAGCTCGCTTTTAATTTCGATTTCATCGAGGTTTGCGAAAGATTTTTCGTTTAAAAGCAAGTATTTATGGGCGTTGTAGAGCTTGTTTGTGAAATTTCGCACCTGCAAAAATTTATCTTGGCTAAGCCTTATGTCGCGCCCTTGCACAGCAAGTAGCGCAAGCGTAAAGCGCAGTATATCAGCGCTGTGCTCATTTATGCTTGCCAGAGGGTCGATGACATTGCCCTTTGACTTACTCATCTTTTCGCCAAACTCGTCCTTTACGAGCGCGTGCAGATACACCTGCTCAAAAGGCAAGGCGTGCAGGGCGTTTGTGCTTTGAAAAAGCATCCTAGCCACCCAAAAAAAGAGTATGTCAAAGCCCGTGATAAGCAGCGAATTTGGGTAAAATTCACGCAAATCGCTTTCATTCCACAGCTCGCCCTTGCCCCACTCGCCATTTCCCCAGCCCAGCGTGCTTTGCGCCCAAAGACCTGAGCTAAACCAAGTATCTAGCACATCTTTATCTTGCGTGAAATTTACGCCGCCGCATTTTTCGCACTTCGTGGGCGCGTTTTCAGCGGCAAATTCAGCCCCGCACTCGCAGTAATACACAGGAATTTGATGCCCCCACCACAGCTGCCTAGATATGCACCAGTCGCGCAGCTCGCGCATCCACGCGTTGTAGGAATTTATCCAGTGGCTTGGGAAAAAGCTCATCGCGCCGGCATTTACCTTTTCGACACTCTCGCGCGCTATGTCGCGGCTGACGAACCACTGCTTGGAGATATAGGGCTCCACGACATTTTTGCAGCGGTAGCAGTAGCCCACTTGGTTTGTGTAGTCCTCTATTTTTTCTACAAAGCCCATTTCATCGAGCTTTGCCACTATCTTTTCGCGCGCGGCTAGCCTTTCAAGCCCCGCAAATTCAAGGCAATGCTCGTTTAAAATGCCCTTTTCATCGAAAATTTTAAGAAACTCCAAATCGTGCCTAAGCCCCACCTCATAGTCGTTTGCATCGTGTGCGGGGGTTACTTTGACAACGCCCGTGCCAAAGCCCATATCCACATACTCATCGGCTATTATCGCTAGCTCCCTATTTACAAGGGGCAGCAGCACTTTTTTGCCTATTAAGTGTTTGTAGCGCTCGTCCTGCGGATTTATCATCACCGCAGTGTCGCCAAAATAAGTCTCCGGGCGCGTTGTCGCCACTACCAAAAATTCAGCACTTCCCGCCAAAAAATAGCGTAAATAATAAAGTTTGCCCGCGTTTTCCTCGTGCTGCACCTCGATGTCGCTTAAAGCCCCATCGTGCGTGCACCAATTTATCATCTTGTCCGCACGAAAAATCAGCCCCTTGTTGTATAAATCAACAAACGCCCTTTTCACCGCGTTTGCAAGCCCCTCGTCCATAGTAAAACGCAGTCTGCTCCACGCCGGCGTTATGCCAAGTGCGCGCATTTGCTGCACTATCGTACCTCCGCTTTGTTCTTTCCACTGCCAAATTTTTTTTACAAATTCCGCACGCCCCAAATTTTCCTTATGAATGCCCTGTGCGAGCAGCTGTTTTTCCACGACATTTTGCGTGGCGATGCCCGCGTGGTCAAGCCCGGGCTGATAAAGCACCTTGTAGCCATCCATTCTCTTGTAACGCACGATTATATCTTGTAGGGTAAATGTCAGCGCGTGCCCTATGTGTAGGACTCCGGTAACATTTGGCGGGGGCATCATTATGCAAAAGGTTTTGGGATTTGTGCTTTGGTTTTGTGAATTTTCGCCGCTGTTTTCGTTTTGGTTTTGTGAATTTTCGCCGTTTTTTTGGGCGTTCGCGCCGTTTTGCTTTTGTGAATTTGCGGTGTTTTGGGCGTCTGCCCACTCTTTTTTCGCCTTGATTTTTTGCAAATTTAAATTGCCATCAAGCTCGAAATACCCGCGTTTTTCGCAAATTTCGTAGTATTTTTTCTCAATGCTTTTATCGTAAAGGTCTTTTGAATTCGCGCTAGAATTTGCCTTTGTGTGATTTTCGCCCTGCATTTTTCGCCTTAAAATTTGGAATTTAAAGGCGTAAGTATAGCACTTTTTTGCAAATAATGCTAATTGCCACGCAAGTGGCTTTCAAACTCTAAATTCTTACCAAAATTTGCTAAAATACCCCAAAATTTATATAAATTTTTCTTAAAAGGATAAAATTTTGTTAGCAAGGCAGAAATTAAGGCAAGAGTTCGATGAATACTGCGCTGGCTACACGCGGCACTTCGTAAAGCAAGGTGCATTCAGCCTTTATCACTCCAAAGAACTCGACAAGCTCGTAAAAAAGGCGCACAAAGCCATTTTAGCCGAGTTTTTCGAGGATTACCTGCCAAGCAGCGAAAATGTCCCCCTTTGTATCCTTGCTGGCAAGGCTTACGCGGACTTTCAGCTCTGCGCAAACGCCGCCGTGCCGCTACTTTTCATCTACAAAGACATTAAAGCCTTCAATTTAAAGCCCATCATCAAGGCTCTCATCGCACTTTTAAACGACATAGGGCTTGTCATAGAGTATCAAATCTGCGAACTAGGCGGCATAGTGGGCAAGGCGCGGGAGTTAAAGCCCATCCAAACGCGGTATTTGTGCGGTTCAAAGGCTTTGTTTAAGGCAGCGCGTGCTGAAATAAAAACCGCCCTAAACGCCTACAAGGACGAGTTTGCGGCGGATTTGCTAGCACACTTTAAAGACGCAAATTTGCCCCCCATAAAGCAGGAATTCAACATAAAAAGGGACTTTGGCGGGCTGCAAGACTATGAGAATTTAAACGCACTACTCGCACTTTTCAAGGACAGCCCACGCAACTATGCCCTAAATTTCGCAACTGAGAAAGAGTTAAGCGAGTTGAGGCTCGCTGCGGACTATATTTTGAGTTTGCAAAGTGCTATGAATATCCAAAGCGGCGCGGATAGCGACATTTTTTTGCTTGTAAATGCCGAGCAAATCAGCACCTTAATGCAAAAAAAGGACAAAAAACGCCTAGACGCCAAGACTTCGCTGCTACAAAAGGCGATGAACTCCCTACACACCATAGGTTTTTACACGCATTATTTAGCCGCGCAGCTAAAATTCAGGCTTTGCCCCCCCAAATTTCAGCCCACAGCGCGTGGTGTCTTTGTTAGCGCGGATAAAAGGCTTTTTATCGCCCAAAAACAAGGCTTTTCCACACTTAAAGACTTTCTAAACGCCGTTCATTCGCTTGATGATTTGTATATGGACTTTGATTTAAGCGTAGTTATGGCACTTAAAAGGCTTCGCATATCCAAAAAAGACTACGAGCAGGCACTTTTGCCCTTTCGCAACCTGCTTTACCGCCGCCACAGCTTTGCCGTGTTAAAATTGCTTTTTGATTCTGGCGTTTTGAAAGAACTGCTTAAAGCCTACACGCCGCTTTATTTTTTGCCTGACGAGGAAAGCCTATACAGCCGCGACACGAACGCATTTTTGACATTGCGTGAATTCGAGGCGCAAATGGGAAATTTTGAGGTTCTCAAAAACCTCAGCGCACAGGAAAAAATCGTAACAAAGCTCGCCATTTTAATGAGCGCAAGCGATGAAAACAACGAAATTTCGCTCGCAAATATCTACCGCGCCCTGTGCGCAAAGCTAAATTTACAAGGCGAGGTAGTGGAATTTGGGCTGAAAATGTGCAAGCATTTTAATTTAATGCGCGAATTCATCGCAAAAGAGGACATTTACAACGAAAATATCATAGCCTCGCTCATTTCAAGGCTAGCAAACGCCCGAAATGTCAAGGTTTTATACGCCCTAACCCTCATAAACGCCAAGGCTATGGGCGTTAGGGAGCATTTTTTCTACAAAAGCCTTGACGCCCTGCTAAACAACGCCCTAGCAGGCTTTGAAAACGCCGAGCTGCTCGATGAAAGCACGAGGCGAGTGAAAAAAGAGCAGGCTTTAAGGCGCTCCAAGCCCTTTTTGCAACTTGATGCTTATTTGCAGGATAAAATCACGCACATAAAATCGAATTTATTTATCATCAAAAACCCCTTTGAAAAAATCATAAAAGTGGCGCAAAAGGCGCGGGCAAGCGACTTTGAGTTTTGGCTGGATAATGAAAAAAATTTCGTTTTTGAGATGATGGCGCGTGAAAACAGGCTTGATTTGCAGGGCATTTTAAGTGCGCTGAGCGGCTTAAATCTCGTGTTTATGAGCTTTTTTCCGCTTTTTGATGATAAGGTGTATTTGAAATTTGAGTATGCAAACGAAATCAGCGATGCGCAAAAAGAGCGATTTGAAGGGCTTTTGCGCAAGAATTTTCAAGGCAGCAAACTTGGGCTAAAAAAACCGATGATTAAAAAAGATGAGCTAAAATTGGACTTGGGGTATTCAAAAACCTACGCGAAGCTGAATTTAAACACGCGCGATGAGCAAGGGCTTATGGCGTTTGTGATGCACGCCTTTAACGAGCTAAATTTAACGCTCTCGGCGGCGAAAATTCAAACCATTCGCGGGCGCACGAGAAACACCTTTTACCTGCAAAAAACCCCGAATTTAGACGAGCAAAGGCTCATAAAATCATTAACGAGTGAGTGAAAATGTGTGGAATAGTCGGCTACATAGGAAACAGCGAAAAGAAAAGCCTAGTTTTAGGGGCACTCAAAGAGTTAGAGTATCGCGGATACGACAGCGCGGGGCTTGCAGTGCTAAAAAGCGGCGAGTTGTCCTTTTTCAAGGCGGTGGGCAAGCTTGAAAATTTAGCCTCAAAGTGCCGAGAATTCAGCAGCACCGGGCTAGGCGCAGCCATAGGGCACACGCGCTGGGCAACGCACGGCAAACCCACTGAAATCAACGCCCACCCGCACTTGGGCGAATACTCCTGCGTGATTCACAACGGCATCATAGAAAATTACAAGGAAATCAAAACCCGCTTGGAGTGCGAGGGCGTGGGCTTTTTGAGCCAAACGGACACGGAAGTCATCGTGCAGCTTTTTGAATTTTACGCTAGGGATTTTGAGCCTTTTGAGGCTTTCAAAAAGGCTGTGGGCGAGCTGAAAGGGGCGTTTGCCACGCTTTTAATCACAAAAAAAGCCCCAAACACGATATTTTTCGCCAAAAACGCCGCACCCTTGATAATAGGGCGAAAGAGCGTGAATTTTGCGGAGAATTTGGCTAAAAATTCAGCAAATTCACGCGAAAATTCACCCCAAAATTCAAACGAAAATTCAAGCAACGAAATTTTTTTCGCATCCAGCGACACGGCTTTGCTAGGGCATTGCGATGAGGTTGTGTATTTAGAGGACTTAAACTACGGCTTTGCGGACGAAAAGGGCTTGCAAATTTACAGAGGCGAGAGCGAGCAAAGCCCTGTGTTTTCAAGGCTTGCGGGGGATAAGAGCTTTGCGCAAAAAGACGGATATCGCTTTTTTATGGAAAAGGAAATTTACGAGCAGGGCAGGGTTTTGAGCGAGGTTTTGATGGGGCGCGTAAATGGCGATGAGGTGGCGTTTGACGAGCTTGCGAGCGTGGATTTATCGCACTTTGACGAGCTAAATATCTGCGCTTGCGGCACGAGCTATCACGCCGCACTTGTCGCAAGCTACCTTTTTGAGCGTCTCGCGCGCGTAAAATGCAAAGTCGAGCTAGCCAGCGAATTTCGCTACCGAGACGCGGTGCTTGGCGCAAACGCCCTATTTATAGTGATTTCTCAAAGCGGAGAAACCGCAGACACCATAGAGGCGTTAAAAATCGCCAAGCAAAAGGGCGCAAAAGCCCTAGCCGTGTGCAATGTCGATAACTCAACCATCGTGCGCCTCGCTGACTTCACGCTTTTAACGCGCGCAGGCATAGAAAAGGGCGTGGCATCCACGAAAGCCTTCGCCACGCAGGTGCTGACTCTGTGGCTTTTGGCGGCGTTTTGGGCGCAAAAAAAGGGCTTTGATATGAGCGAGGAAGTCGCCGCTATGCTCGCCACGCCAGCGCGTTGCGCGGTTTCGAAGGGGCTGCACGAAAAAATTCACCGCCTCTCAAAACGCTATTTAGACGGGCACGGCTTTTTTTACATAGGGCGCGATGTCTTTTATCCGCTCGCTTTGGAGGGGGCTTTGAAGCTAAAAGAGTTGTCCTACTTGCACGCGGAGGGCTACGCGGCTGGGGAAATGAAGCACGGACCCATAGCCCTAGCCGACTCAAAGCTCTACACCATCGCGCTTTTGCCCGAGCACAGGCTTTATGAAAAGGCGAAGTCAAATGTCGAGGAACTCATCGCCCGCGACTCCACGCTGCTTGTGGTATCGCCCTTGAAGCTCGATAGCAGCGATGATTTCATTGAGACGAGCCGCGCAAAGCACTATATGTGCGAGTTTTACGAGATGATGATAGTGGTGCAGCTGCTAGCACTTGAAATCTCCATCCGCCTTGGCAACGATGTGGATATGCCCCGAAATCTTGCTAAAAGCGTAACGGTGGAGTAAAATTTGGGGGTTTGGCTTTTGGCGTTGAAATGTGTGAATTTTTGTGAGGTTTTTTTGTGAATTTTGGCTCGGTTTTTAGGGGCTTGAATGTGGCTTGAATTTTGATTTTAAAGCGTGAATTTTTGCTTTCGAGTATGAATTTTTGGGTAAATTTGGGTTGAAATTGTGATTTTTTTTGCAAAATAATTCGTCATTGCGAGCGAGCGCAGTGTGTGAAGCGTGGCAATCCATAGCCAAAAAAAGCTGTGGTTTTTGCCATTTTACAAACCATTGATTAAATTTATGCATTTCTTAAAAATGGCAAGGACTAACAGCTGGCAATTTGTGGATTGCCACGCAAATCCTTATGGATTTGCTCGCAATGACGAAATTTTCGCGAATTTTCAGCAATTTTTGCAAATTTGACAAGAAATTCACAAAAATTTGTCAAATTTAAATGAAAATGTGGTATAGTTTCGGCTATAAATCATAAAGGAAAGTTATGAAAAGCCTTGAAAATTTAGGCATTATCAGCACAACAAGCAGCGTGGCGAGGGTGCAAAACGCGGAGATTTACTCTCTCTCTCTCTCTCTCGTTTAGTTCGTTTTGTTCGCTCGTTTGGGCTGGGACTTTTAGCTTTTTTAACTTTTTCAAATTTTTCAAACCCCTTTACTCGTTTTTCTTTCATTTTTGCGGTAAAATTCGCAAATTCGCGCCGTTTTTTCTTAAATTTCATAAATTTTTCTCAAATTTTCACTCATTACAAAGCAACAAAATCTCATTTCAAAGGAAAAACTATGTTTTCTAAATTTTCAGCCACTATTTTAGTGGCTTTTGTGCCGTTTTTGTTAAGTGGCTGCGGTATTACTAGTAGAGTGGTGTCCATTTCAGCCGCAAATGGCGAGAAACTCATCGCCACGATAGAAGGCAAAAAGGTGCAACTACCTGCGGAAAATATCCAAATAACAAAAGGAGAAATCATCTACATTTACAATGCCGACAACCCCGGCTATAAAGATAGTGCTATAAGGGAGGATTTGGTTAATGGACTTTATAATACAAAGGACACAAACCTTTCAATCCCCGTGTATCCCATATACGAGCAAGGGGGCGGACGATGAAAAAACTCGTGCTAATTTTCACAACGCTTTGTTTCACGGCTTGTGCGACTATGTTTAATGGTCCTAGTCAAAAGGTCTCGCTAGCCGCCACAAACGGCGACACCGTCATCGCTACCATAAGGGGCAAAAAGGTGCAACTGCCCGCGGAGTTAAAGATAAAGAGCAAGGGCGAGCTTATTTATATTTACAACGCCGACAACCCAAAATATATGGATAGTGCCGTGCATTCGCACGCCTTAAATGGTCCTAATAATATAACCGTTACGCCCGGCGGAGCGTTGAGTGCTCTTGCCGTATTGCTTGCTTTTTTCCCAGGCTTGATAATGTTACATATAGATGACAGCACAGGCGCAGCGGTTCAATATAAAGACACAAATCTCACAGTGCCTGTGTATTTTAAGAAGTAGTTTAAAAATGCTTTAAATAAATTTAAAATTCACAAAGGACATTTATGCGGATGGCTTTTGGTAAATTATTTCTCAAAAAAAATCCTACCATAGTCATCTTTCTCATAGCCTTTGCTGTGGGCTTTGGAGTGTGTTATCTTTGCTGCCGTCTTTATTACAAGGCAAGAGTGTTCGAGTATAAATTACTGCCACAATATAGCAAATCTGTTAAAGTCCAAATCAGCGATATCATAATTTACACCTGTTGCACGATTAGTGGGATTATTTGGGGTATTGTTGCCATAAATATCAATTTTGATAATGTAGATTTAGGATTTTTTATAGCTTGCTCGCTAATAACTTTTGGCATCATATTTTTACTTTTCAGCTTTATCGAAATGATAATAATGCCACTACCCGCCGAAGTTTATGACACGAAAAAAAATCTCATAGCGGTGCGTTTGATAAAGGTGCTTTTTATCCTTTCTTTCATCTTGGCTTTGCCGACTTTGTTTGTGGTAACAATCCCTGCGTTTTTTATCTTGTGGGGCATCAGCTACATAGCCTTTGGCAGCGGCAACCCATTTTTCGTCTTTAAATACAAGCCAAATCAAAGGCGAAAAAAGAACAACACCGAGTATATCGACACTGAAATCGTGGAGTAAGGGCGTGAATTTTTTGGGAATTTTCTAATTTGAAAAGCGTTTCTAAAAATGGTTAAAGCAACAGCTTTTTAAACTATGGATTGCCACGACTTGACTTCGTCAAGTCTCGCAATGACGGCGTTTCTTAAATTTCATGCCTTTCCTAAAATAGCAAATTCCACAGCTTTTCCAAGTGTGGATTTGCGCTGGCGAGAGTCGGTGCTACGCACAGACGCCGCGCAAAAACTCGCTCGCACTCATTTTTGCTCGCAATGACACGTTACCGCGATTTTCACGCCACGCAATTTTTTTTATAAAAACCGCCTCGCAATGACGAATTCCTTGCGTTTTTCGCACTACTTTTAAAAGCCGCAATGACACATTACTCTCCGCACCTTTGTGCTACTTGAAAAATTATTCACAATGACAAAAATCCGTGAATTTTTACCAAATTTCGCCAAAAAATTCACGCTTTTTGGGTAAATTTAGCAAAGTTCAAAGCAAAATTCACGCTTTTGGGCGAAAAATTCCCAAATTTTAGGTAAAATTTGCCGATTTTAGTGCGTAAAGTGCTAGAAGCAAGGCGAGGGCGAGCAAAAATTTAATAAAAACAAAAAACGGGCGAAAATTTAGCAAAACGCGAGTAAAAAAACAGGGCAAAAGCCCAAAAATTCGGAGCAAAAAATGAGCAAAGCAGACATAGTCGTGGGCGTGCAGTGGGGCGATGAGGGCAAGGGCAAGATAGTCGATAAACTCTGCGCGGAGTATGATTTCGTGTGCCGAAGCGGCGGCGGGCACAACGCTGGGCACACCATTTGGACGGGCGGCGTGCGCTACGCCCTGCACCTCATCCCCTCAGGCGTGTTGCATCCAAAGTGCGTAAATATCATAGGAAACGGCGTTGTGGTATCGCCTGACGCCCTTATAAACGAGATGGCGCAGTTTAAGGACTTAAAGAAACGCCTATATATCAGCAACAGAGCGCATTTGAATTTAGCACACCACGCTCAAATCGACAAGGCGCGCGAGCAAAAAAAGGGCGAAGCCGCCATAGGCACGACAGGACGGGGCATAGGACCAAGCTATGCGGACAAAGTCGCGCGTGTGGGGCATCGCGTGAGCGAGCTTTTGGAGCCAAAGAAGCTCTGCGAAGCTTTGATGAGGGATTTTAAGGACAATGCGCCGTTGTTTAGTGCTTTAAACATACAAATTCCTAGCTCAAACGCGCTCTTGCAGGACTTACAGCAGTATAAAGAGCTTCTAGCCCCCTACATAGCGGACACCACGCAGCTTTTGTGGGAGGCACTAGCAAGTGATAAAAGGGTGCTAATCGAGGGCGCGCAAGGCTCGATGCTAGACATAGACCACGGCACTTATCCTTTCGTAACAAGCTCAAACACCATATCCGCAGGGGCTTTGACGGGCTTGGGGCTCAGCCCAAAGGACGCTGGGGCAATCATCGGCATCATCAAAGCCTACACCACGCGCGTGGGGAATGGGGCTTTTCCAAGCGAGGACTTGGGAGAGGCTGGCGAAATCATCGCACAAAGAGGCAAAGAAGTAGGCACTAGCACTGGGCGCAAGCGGCGTTGTGGGTGGTTTGACGCGGTTGCCGCACGCTACACGGCGCGGCTCAATGGGCTTGATGGCTTTGCGCTGATGAAGCTTGATGTGCTGGATGGCTTTGAAAAAGTGCGAATTTGCCGCGCTTACGAGTATGAGGGCAAGGAAATTTCGTATCTGCCTTATGATTTAGAGAGCGTAAAGCCCATCTACGAGGACTTTGAGGGCTGGGACAGGGTGGCTGGGGTGCGTAAATTTGACGAGCTGCCAAAGAACGCAAAAGCCTATATACAGGCGTTAGAGCGCCTTACTGGCGTGCGAGTGCGCTATATATCAACGAGTCCGGAAAGAGAGGACACGATAAGCCTATGAAAAGCAAGTATTCGCAAGTGGTAAAGGTAAAAAAGCAAGAACTAGACAAGGCTGAGAACGCCTTGGCAGCGGCAAAGGCAAGGCAGCGCGCGAACGAGGCGGCATTAAATGCGGCAAAGGCTGAGTATTTGGGGATTAGCTTGCCTGAGAGTGGCTCTGTGGAGCTGCTGCGCCAAAGTTTAAGCTATAAGCAAATCGCCCAAAGTGCCAAAGAAGCGGCACAAGAAAGGGTTGTGCTGTCGCAAAAAGAGTGCAAGCACTATCAGCACCTCTACAAAAACGCGCATTTAAACTACGAAAAGCTCAAATACTTGGAGACGGAGGATTTTAAGGCTATGCAAAAAGCCCTCGCAAAAGCCGAGCAAAAGGCACTTGACGACATAGCCACGAGTAAATTTTTTAGGGAAAGGAAGCAGGATGAAAACGCTTAAATTCAGCATTTTGGCGATATTTTTGCTCGCAAACTCCGCAAACGCCGCGTCCCAAGAGGAACAATACCTCGAAAACAAACGCCGTCAGCTTGAACTGCAAACGAGGCAGGCACGCGAGGCGAAACAGGCTTTGGAGGCTTACAAAAGCTCATTTGATGCCCTGCAAAAGCGCAAAATGCAAGCCCTCATCCAAAAAGAAGCCGACATAAACGCGACTTTGGCTCGCATAGAGGCTACGAAAGCCCAAAACGAGCGCATTTTGCAAATGAACCGCGAGAATTTGGAGGCTATGGAGCAAAAAAAGGACGATAAAATAAAAGAAATTTACTCGCAGATGAAGGACAGCGCGATTGCCGGCGTGCTTAATGAGATGGAGGCAAACGAGGCGAAAGAGGTCATTTTATCGCTAGAATCTCGCAAAATTTCAAGCGTGCTAGCCAAAATGGAGCCCGCAAAGGCGAGTGAATTAACTCTGCTTATCAAAAAATCGAATGAAAATAATGCCTCAAACGCTGTTTCTGTGGGCAATGGCGGTTTAAATGGCTTAAATAGTGGCGCTGGTTCTGCTGGCGGTGCTGGGAATTCGGCTAGTAGTGGCGCGGCTGGAACATTTGGGGCTGGAAATTCAAATGGCAGCGGTGCGGCTGGTTCTAGGGCTGGGGCAAATTCGGCTGGTGTAAATGCAGTTTCTATGGCTACAAATGCTGAAAACACGGCAGCAAATGCCATTACGACTTTAAATGACCCGAATAATAGGACTTCGAGTCAAGATAATGGCGGAAAATAGGGTGATTTTTGTTTAAAATTTTTAAAATTTAGGCTATTTTCTAAAAATGTTGAAAATTTAGAAAAGTGTCATCGCGAGCGGTTTTTGCAAAAAACCGCTCGCGATGATGTCTTATCGCTACGCAAAACATTTCTAAAATTCAATACTTTTT
>CAVJSG010000020.1:0-1435 GCA_963651895.1 Campylobacteraceae bacterium | reverse complement strand
GCTAAAATCCTTTTTCGGCACGGCAAAATGGGCGTTGTGGGCGTATTGCGGGCTTTTTTTGCTGCTGTTTTTTTTATACATTCAAACCAGCCTCAATGTCGCAATAAATGAGTGGTATAAGGATTTTTATGATGTTATGCAAAAGCCCAAAATTCAAAGCAAAGCAGAGCAAAAACAAGAGCGCAACGAGCTAAAAACGCAGGAATTTACGCCGCAAATTTTAAGCGAAAGTGAATTTTTAAACGCCGCAAAGTCCCTAAATTTAGAGCTTTTAGAGGAAAATAACAAAAGCTTAAATTTCACGCTAATTTACGCAAAATTAAAAGAAAACAACGCCACGCTCGTAAATTTAGCCGCGCAAAGCGGCATTGATTACGGCGCATTTTTGCAAAGCGCAAAGCAAAAAGCCGCCCAAAAAGCCGCAAATTCCAAGCTTGATGGGGCAAATTTCATCAACAAATTCTCGCTTTTTTATTATCAAAGCCTGCTTAAACACTACTTTGGCGCCCCAAGCATAAGTGGCGAGGAAGCTTATAGCATAGGCGTTTTCTACACTCTCATATGGGTATTTCTTTGCATAGCCTTGCCTTATGTCTTAATAGCCACGATAAATGTGTATTTTGCGAGCATTTACGCACTAAAATGGCGCGAGGCGATGACTTTTGAGTATCTGGCGTTTTGGAAGAGCAAGGATGATAATATCGAGGGCAGCTCGCAGCGCATACAAGAGGACATTTACAACTTCTCAAAGATAGTCGAAAGCCTAGGGCTCGCCTTCGTGCGCGCGATGATGATACTTTTCGCCTTCATCCCCATACTTTGGGGGCTTAGCGACATCATCGCAAAGTCGCTATTTGAGGGCATCAGCGATGACTCGGTGTTCGCGCTGCTAAAACACATAGATGGGCTTTTGGTTTATGTCGCCCTATTTATCAGCCTTGGAGGGCTTGCCATCTCGTGGATAGTGGGCATAAAGCTGCCTGGGCTTGAATACAACAACCAAAAAGCCGAAGCGGCGTTTCGCAAGGAACTCGTCTATGCCGAGGATGACAGGCGCAACTACGCGGCGAACGAGACGATGATAGAGCTTTTCACGGGGCTGAAATTCAACTACAAGCGCCTTTTCTTGCACTATGGCTACTTCAACATTTGGCTGATTTTATTTGAGCAAGTTATCGTCATAGTGCCGCTTCTAGTGGTCGCACCCTCGCTTTTTGCCGGCGCCATCGGGCTTGGCGTGGTGATGCAAATGAACAACGCCTTTGACCAAGTGCGAAGTTCATTTAGTGTTTTCATCACAAACTGGACGAAAATCACCGAGCTTCGCAGCATCCACAAGCGTCTGCGTGAATTTGAGCAGAATATAGAGTATGGGAAAAAATAGTTCAAAGGCTTGAAATGTGGGAATTTGGGGGTGGTTTGGTGGGGTTAAATT
>CAVJSG010000019.1:2816-16328 GCA_963651895.1 Campylobacteraceae bacterium | reverse complement strand
AACCTGCGCACCGTGCGCATAAAACTTGAAGACGGCACCAGCAAGAAAATCAAAATCGCCGCCTCTACCCTACGAACAATTCGCAAAAAATCCGCTGTTTAAGGCTGAATTCGCCGAGTTTTTTTCGGCAAAATTCAGCCTTGAATTTTGGCGAAATTAGCGATAATTCGTCATTGCGAGCGGTTTTGAAAAAACCGCGTGGCAATCCATAACGCACGCAGTGCGTTTTTTATTGATAAATTTGCGGCTTAAAAAAACGCAACTTTGTCGCGTAGTGGATTGCCACACTCGTGCTGTCGCACTTCGCTCACAATGACGGATTTTCTGAATTTTTAATATTTTTTAGAAAAGTCCATTAAAAAGCACCTGTAATTTAAAAATTAAAAAATTCTCGCAAAATTCCCATAATTTAAAAAAAATTTCTCTCAAAGTCTCTCAAAATAAGGAAATTCAGCGTGTTAAAGGTGCAAGGTATAAATCAAAATGCTAATTAGTCGATATTTGCTTTTTGGAAAATGGCAAAAATTTTGAATTTTACGCCTTTAAAATGGTATTTTAAGTGGCAAAATTTAGAATTTTACGCCCTTTGGGGCGTTTTGCTGTGAATTTTTGGCTCTTTTTGGGTTAAATTTGTGTCGTTTTGTTGAATTTTCGCGGTTTTTGGTTGAATTTTTTGTCGCTTTGCCTAAAATTGTGCTATAATTACGCCTTGTTTGGAAGGAAATTTAAATGATATTGACAAAATTAAAACGCTTTCAAAGCACCGCGAGCATTGATTTTAAAGCCTTTCAAATGCAAATTTTAAAACACCAAATTTAAACAAGGAGTTAAAATGAAGGCGACATTTCGTTATTTCGTGGCACTTTGTGCCTTTTGTGGCTTGCTTTTTGCCGCCCCGCGCACTACGGAGGGCAGGCTGGCTGAGTTGGAGGACAGGCTTGATGAGATAGAGTTTAACTCGGGTTTGGACAAAATCAAATTCGGGCTTGATTTTAGCGTGGGCGTGAGTGAGACTATGTATAAAATGCCCGCTTACGGCGTGGCGAATGCGGACGGCAGCGTAACGATAAACCCCGCTGAAAACTACTACGCCCACAACAAATGGGCTATGGAGTTAAACCTCAATATGTCCGCAAATATCAACGACTACACCAAATTCTATGGGCGTTTGTCGATGGCGAAAAACTTCGGTATGATGGACAGAAACCTTGACGGCGGCTTTGCTTACAGCGAAAGCGTGCATAATGTCCTAGATATAGACGCTGGACGCAATGTCCGCGTGAGTGGGCAAGGCGTTTATGTGAGTCGGGCTTATGTGGATTTGTTTTTAAGCCCTGAATTAGTGGCGACTTTGGGCAGGCAGCCCGCCACAGAGGGTCCTGGGGCAAATTTACGAAACAACGCCTCTCGCCAAGCCACTTACCCCGCACTTTTGTTTAATGTCTTAGGCGATGCGGCTGTCGTAACCTACAAGCCAAGTTTCGCAAAGGGCGCGAATTTAGCGGTGCGCGCAGCTTATGGCAAGATTTATCAATATGACCAAATTAGCGGCGTGGTGCGCGACTGGATGAGTAAGCAAGAGAGTGTGGATAGTGATTTGTTCTATGCTTCTGCGGAGATTATGCCGAATTTGGGCGGCTTTGCAAAAAGCGGCTTGATGATGGTTTCTTATGTTAGAATTCAAGATTTCACGCTTGATTTATCGACTTCTGGCGGTGCTGGCGTGGAAAATTTAGGCGATGCTGACTTGGCAAATGTGCATTTGGAATTTCATAATATGTTCCGCCTGCCCTTTCATTTCTTTGCCTCAGGCACCTACTCAAACGGCGCAAAGGCAAGGGGGATGGGCGCGCAACCCTTATCCACGCTTGGCATAACGGGGGCTAGTGCAAATGATACCATTTTCAACCTAAAAAGCGGCTATGGCTTGCACGCGGGACTGAGATATGATTTTCACAGGCTGTTTAAATTTGGGGCTGAGTATTTTTATGGTTCGCGATATTTTTACACCCTCACTCGCCCAAGTATCAACGACCAACTGAATTTCCGCGCCACTCGCGGCAATGCCTATGATGTTTATGTCATTTCGCAGCTTGATAGAAACCAATTTTTCCGCCTAAGCTACACCCTTTTGCAAAACAAATGGAGTTACGCGGGCTTGCCGCTTGGCGGTGCGCAAAGGCAGGAAAGCACAGCGCATAATTTTATGCTCATTTACAATGTGAAATTTTAGGCTTTAAGGGAGGATGAAAGATGAAAAGGACAGCTTTACTAAGCGCTGCTTTGCCTTTGTGTGCTTTGGCGGTTGATTGCGACACGCTTTGCGACAAATATCACGCGCCAAACCCCGCGTCAAAGACGATAGCACAGGTTGAACGCTGGGTAAAACACCGCGTGGATAACCCACAGGACGCCGCCATCATAAGAGACTGCCTAATAGCAGGGGCTGCGGACAATCCAAACCAAGCAAATTATGCTGGCAAGGGAGGTTCTATATGAAAAAATTTAAAATTGCGCTTGTATTGTGCTGTTTGCTGGGGCTTTGTAGCCTCGCAAACGCGGATTGTGCGACTTTAAGCAAGAAATATCACGCCCCAAACCCCGCGTCAAAGACTATGAAACAAATCGAACGCTGGGTGAAAAACCGCGTGGATAATGCTGCGGATGCGGCAGAATTGCGAGAGTGCCTACTCGCAGTGGCTGCGGATAATCCAAACCAAGCAAGCTACGCGGGGAAGTAGGGCTGCCACGACTTTGCGCTTATCGCAAAGTCTAGCGGGCAGCTAAATTTAAAAAAGGATTCGCAAATGTTTGAGAAAACATTTAAAAATATGAGCATTTCGTCCAAGTTAAATGCTAGTTTTATCGCCATCAATGCGCTTGTGGCGGTTTTAGCCATTGTCTTTGTGATATTTTACGCGGTGTTTTCAAATTTCATCACGCAGATAGAGGAAGACACGGACAAGTTGCAGGTGAATTTCCTCCAAACCATCGAGGCTTTAAATGTCTCAGCCGTGATGATGGGCGAGAATGAAAATCTAACCGAGCAGTTTGAATTCATCGGCACCATAAACGCAAACCTTATCAAGCTTTTGCTAAATCAAGACGACAGCCAAACAAGGCGTATCACCACGCAGATGGTGCGCAGTTGGAATGAAAGCTTCATCAGGGGCGATGCGGATTTGCAGGTGTATTATGATGAGTTGAACAAAATTTTGCTAGGCTACTCCGACACGGCGTGGTTTTGTCAGCGTTTGCAGGATGTCTTTGCGAACATTTACAGCGCACTTGTGGAGCGCGCCTACTCGCAGACAAACAAAGCCACAAGCTCGCTAGACTCTATGATAAGGGACTTTGAGGCGAGCAGCGAGGGCTTGGATGAGACTATTCATCACAAGGACGAGGCGAAGGCTATGGCAGGCACTATCTTTGCGGTGCTTTTAATAGCCTTTTTTGTAACGACATTTACGGCTTTTGTTATGCTTAAATTCTCGCGCAAATTCCGCCAAGACACAGGCACCATCATCGCTTATTTGCAAGGGGGCACTAGCCATAGCCAAAAATCCTTGCTTAAAATCGACCGCGGCAGCAAGGATGAGCTTTTAATCATCTCTAAATTCATAAACGACTTCGTGCTAAAAATGCAAAAAATCATCGAAATCGCCGAGGTTACGAGCGCGGAGATAGTCAGGCTTGGCTCATTTGCAAACAAGCTACAAAAGCACATTGAGGGCATACACGAAAAGGCGTCAAAGAGCGTGCAAACGGGGCAGGATATAGTTTTGGGCTTGGATGAGAATGTAAATTTAGCAAATAGTTCGCAGGGCAAAATCAACCAAAGCGAGGAATACCTAAACACCACAAATAAAGTCATCAGCGACCTTTTAACCGAGCTTAGCACGAGCGTGAAAAGCCAAACCGAGCTGAACGCGCAAATTTCGGGGCTGCAAAACAATGTCAAACAAATAAGCAATGTCCTAACCATAGTCCAAGAAATCGCCGAGCAAACCACTCTGCTAGCCCTAAATGCTGCCATCGAAGCCGCACGCGCAGGCGAATACGGGCGCGGCTTTGCGGTAGTAGCCGATGAGGTGCGAAAACTCGCCGAAAACACCGACAACTCCATAGGCGAAATCACGGCGAATATAAATGCGATTATCAAGGATTTGACGAATATCAGCACCTCTTTGGAGCAAAACTCAAATGTCATCGAAAACCTCGAAGAAGAGGGCGCAAGCTCGCGCGAGAGCCTTGACACCACAAAGGAATTCATAAGCGAAGTCGTAAGCAACATACAAGAGCAAAACACCCGCTCGATGCAGCTTACCGAGCAAACGCGCGGCATTATAAATTCAATGGTTTCCATAGACCAACTACTCAAAGAATCCGCAGGCATAGTAGGCACCGTCATCGAACGCTCGGCTGAACTTGAAAAGAATGACAAGACGCTGAATGAGATAATTAAGAGTTGAATTTAGCGGCTGAATTTGGGTTTTTTGGGGGTTTTGGGGTTGAATTTGTGCTTTTAAATTTGAATTTTGGGCTTTGAAATTTGGGGCTTTTGGGCGGCTCGCTTGGAATTTTGTGTGGGTTTTTGGGGGTTTGGGTTGCTTTGAAATTATGCTAATTTTTAGGCTTTGCGGTTGAATTTTTGGGCGTTTTGGGCTTTAAATTTAGGGCTACTCGTCATTGCGAGACTTTGAAAACGCAACACTCAATGACACTTATTTCTAAATTTCAATGCTTTTTCAAAAAAAGAGTCAAAATTTAAAAATCGGCAAGAAATTTTCTTTATAATTTCGCTATCTTTAAAAAAGGGCAAAAATGACACAGAAAGGCAAAACGCAAAGCACACAAACGACACAAATGCAAATAAAGCAAATAGTGCAAACAACGCAAACAAAGGCAAACGCGGTGAATAACGCTCGCAACGAGAGAGTAATGGTGCGGGCATTTTAGATGCGCAAAATCGCATAAATTCTAGTGGTACTTCAAGCGCACCAAACCCCACAAATTCTAGTTCCATAAAATCTAGCAACATTTTAAATGCGATAAATTCCACAAATTCTACAGATATTTTAAGCTCAAATTCCCCACTCTTTGCGCCCATCGACACACTCACGGATGCGCTTTTTGCCACAAATGCTTGCGAATTTCTGCCCAAACTCTATGGCATTTGGAAAAGCGTGGGTGAGATAGATTTCGCCGCGTTGCCAAATTCTTTCGCGCTTAAAACCAACCACGACTGCGGCGGTGTGGTGCTTGTGCCTGATAAAGCTGCATTTTTGAGCGACAAAACCGCCTTTGAATCCGCTATGACAAAGCTCACAAATCATCTTAATACCAATTACTATATCGCTACCAAAGAGTGGCATTATGGAGACATTACCCCACGCGTCTTTGCGGAGGAACTTTTGGGCGCAAGAGAGCAAAAAACGCTTGAAAATCATCATTTTCAAGCGTTTTTTTGCAAATTGTATGAATTTCCCAAAATTCATAAAAAAATTTCGCAAAAAGCGCAAATTTATGACGAAATTTTCTTAAAAAATTCACGGATTTTCTACAATTTTTTTGAATTTCTCCAAATTTTTCCAAAAATTCACCAAATTTCGCCCCAAATTCACCAACCTTTAAATTTTTTCTGCCAAAATTCATACGAAATTCTTACAAAAGGACAAAAAATGGCGACTTATGCTATGGGAGATTTGAAAAAGGGCTTGAAAATCGAGCTTGACGGCGTGCCGTTTAAGATAGTGGAGTATCAGCACGTAAAGCCGGGCAAGGGTCCTGCGTTTGTGCGCATCAAAATCAAGTCGTTTTTGGACGGCAAGGTGCTCGAAAAGACCATCCACGCAGGCGACAAATGCGAAGCGCCCAACCTCGAAGACAAGCAGATGCAATATCTCTACGATGACGGCGAGAACTGCCAGTTTATGGACACCGCGACTTATGAGCAAGTCGCCATCAGCGATGAGGATGTCGGGGATGCCAAAAAATGGATGCTTGACGGGATGATGGTGGATGTGATGTTTCACAACGGCAAGGCTATCGGCGTGGAGGTGCCACAGGTCGTGGAGCTTAAAATAGTCGAAACCGCGCCGAATTTCAAGGGCGACACGCAGGGCTCTAACAAAAAGCCCGCCACGCTTGAAACGGGTGCTGTGGTGCAGATTCCCTTTCACATTTTAGAGGGCGAGGTGATTCGCGTAGATACAACGCGCGGCGAGTATATCGAAAAGGCTGGGAAGTAGGCTTTTGCGCGGCTCGCGGCATTGTTTGAAACTCGCGGCTTTGCTTTGAAAATTTATTTGACTTTCGGCTTTTGAATTTACTTTGAATTTTTAATGTTTGCGTGGGGTTGCTAAATTTGCTAGCTTGCGCCTTTGAATTTGGCGTGAATTTGCTGGGGTTTGTGGCACGCCTTAAAGTTAAATTTGCCTTAAATTTAGCGAATTTGCAGTTTGATTCTGCTCGCTATTTTATTTGTATTAGGAGAAAATTTTGAAAAAACTAAGCATTATAACCATCTGCTTAAATGAACCAGATTTAGAAAAAACCTGCGAGAGTATAGTCTGTCAAACTTGGCAGGATTTTGAGTGGATAGTCCTTGATGGCGGCTCAAATGCCCAGACTTTGGCGATTTTTGAGAAGTATAAAGGCAGGATTGATAAATTTATCAGCGGTAAGGATGGGGGGATTTATGATGCCTATAACAAAGGCGTAGCCCTTGCTAGCGGCAAATTTTTAAATTTTATGAACGCTGGGGACAGCTTTTATCATAAAAATGTGCTGAAATTCTTTGATATATCCGCACAAGATGACGATGCGGATGTGTATTATGGGCAAACAAATTTTTTTTATCAAGATAAATTAAAGCGCGTAGAGTTAAGCCATCATCCCAAAAATGTTTCTCGTAACTATTTTATTTTAGAAGTCCCAAATACTCAGGCTATGTTTATCAAAAAAGAACTATTTGACAAATATGGCTTATTTGATAGGCGATATAAAATAGCTGCTGATTATGATAGATGGCTGTGTTTTTTTACTAACAAAGCTGTGTTTAAAAGCATTCCTGTTGTTGTTGCTATCTATAATATGTATGGTATTTCTACTTCTAAATCTACTGCAATAGAAATAAGAAATATAAAACATAATTATTTTACGCAAGAAGAGATTGAGAGGGGAGAAAATGCTCTACCTATGAAATACAAATGGCTAGAACTATTGTTTTCCATCAAAAACACTCCACTTATAACCTATAAAATCATTACTATTTTGGGTTTTCGTATAAAGATAAGGGTTAAAAGTAAAACTTGCGGTCGTATTGGAAGTAGAGGTGGTAAAAATAAGCTCTATTGTATTTTTGGCTGATTTTGTTTTCTAACAAAGTGTTGAAATTTAGATAAATTTTGCATAGCAATAATCCGTCATTGCGAGGCGTTGCAAACACCAAAGCGTGTCCACTGCACGACAAAGTCGCGTTTTTAGGCATTTTCACAAAATACACAAAGGCGTGGGACAATGTGTCTTTGTGGAGTGAGAAATGTGGGGTAGCACGAGTGGGATTCATAGTCTAAAAAGCTATGGCATTTGCTATTTTAAAAATGCTAATTAAATTTATGCCTTTTTTAAAATAGTCAACGCTAATAGCCTAGCAAAGTGTGGCTACGCCACTCTTCGCGTATTATACTCGCTCGCAATGACGGAGTGATGGGGGTTTTATGTGTCGGTTTATAATGATGCTTTTCTAAAATTTTCAACACTTTTATAGAAAAGAGCCGAAAAATTTTTTTAATAGAAACATCCAAAAAATTTACATTACTCGTGAATTTTTTAAAAATTTAAGGACAAAAAAATGAACCCTACCAAAGCGGACTTTACCGACCAAAGCCACATCGTGCAGACTTATAAGAAATTCGACATCACGCTTGAACGCGGCGAGGGCGTGTATCTGTGGGACTCGCGTGGGCGCAGATACCTTGACTTTGCCAGCGGCATAGGCGTTTGCGCGCTAGGATATGCGCACAAGTCCTACACCGCCGCGCTCAAAGCCCAGCTTGACAAGCTCATCCACACCAGCAACCTTTTCTACAATGAGCAAATCGCCCGCGCCGCTGCGAATTTAGCCGCCGCGAGCGGGCTTAGCCGCGTGTTTTTCACAAATTCAGGCGCGGAAGCCTGCGAGGGCGCGATGAAAGCGGCTCGCAAATACGCCCTCAACAAGGGCTTGAAAGGCGGGCATTTCATCGCTATGAAGCACTCTTTTCACGGACGAACCCTTGGCGCACTGAGTCTGACCGCAAACGCAAAATATCAAAAGCCCTTTAAACCGCTCATCGGTGGAGTAAAATACGCTAAATTCAACGATTTATCAAGCGTTGAAAGGCTTTTGAGCGAGAAAACCTGCGCGATTTTTTTAGAATCCGTGCAGGGCGAGGGCGGCATAAACCCCACCACAAGTGCCTTTTACCAAGGCTTGCGCCGCCTTTGCGATGAGCGCGACATCTTGCTCGTGGCGGATGAAATTCAGTGCGGGATGGGGCGCAGCGGCAGATTTTTCGCCTACGAACATTTTGAGGTTTTGCCCGACATAGTTTTAAGCGCGAAAGCACTAGGCTGCGGCGTGAGCGTGGGGGCGTTTGTGTTAAGCGAGCGTGTCGCGGCGAAGTCGCTTGACTTTGGCGACCACGGCAGCACCTATGGGGGCAACCCTTTAGCTTGCGCTGCGGTGAATGCGGTGTTTGAGGCTTACGAGCGAGACAAGGTGCTTGAAAATGTGGTGCGCCTTACTCCCTACCTTGAAAAAGCCCTTGATAGCATAGTTAGCGAGTTTAAATTCGTGCGAAAGCGCAACGGGCTGGGCTTTATGCAAGGGCTTACCCTTTCAAATGCCGTAAAAGTGGGCGAGCTTATCAAAAAAGCCCAAGAAAACGGGCTTTTAGTGATAAGCTGCGGCAAAAATGACTTGCGTTTTCTGCCCCCGCTCATCATCACGCGAGAAAATATCGATGAAATGCGCGAAAAACTAGCCAAAGCCTTGCACGAATTTGCGTGAAATTTCAAAAATTTAAGCGATTTTAAGCCCAAATTTAAAAGGACAAAAAAATGAGACGCGCGGAATTTGAGTGCTTTGACGAGGATTTAATCCAAACTATGCTTGACACCACGCCCTTTGGCACGCTTTGCATAAACGCTGAGGGCGCTGCTTACGGCGTGCCGCTTAGTTTTTGCTATAAAAATGGCGAGTTTGTCTTTCACGGCGCATTTTGAAAGGATGAATAATGCAAAATTTCTAGCATTTGAGCCTTTTTTGTGAATTTTTCGTGTAAATTTAGCAATTTTTGGCTAAAATTTGAGAAAATTTTTTGAATTTGTGAATTTTTTGCCAAAAATTCACGCAAAGGCGTTATAATTGTCGAAAATTTTAGAATTTTACTATGAATTTTGGGGCGAATTTTAGAATTTCGCTGTGAATTTTGGCACGAATTTCGCTGCGATTTTGAAGGAAAAAAATGCACATCATCGTTCAGGCAGGGGGCAAGGGCACGCGTTTGGAGGGGCTTACGAAAAACAAGCCAAAGTGCCTTGTGCCCTTTGAAAACGCGCCCATTATCTTTCATCTTTTTCGCAAGTTTGCGGGGGCGAAATTTACCATCATCGCAGATTATAAAATCGAGGTCTTGCAGAAGTATTTGGCGATTTTTGGCAAGGAATTTGACTATGAAATTTTACGCGCGGATGGCGATGGCACGGCGTCTGGCATAGGCAAGGCATTAGAAAAAATCAGCGAAAATGAAGCATTTATGGTGATTTGGTGTGATTTGATTTTATCAAATGAATTTGAGTTGCCGAGTGAATTTTTAAGCGAATTTAGCGGCGTTTGCGGTTTGAAAAATACTTTGAAAAACGGCACGCAAAATGCGAAAAATTCAGCATTTCAAAATGCAAATTTTAGTAAAATTAGTGGCAAATTCATCCACAAGCCAAGTTTTGAAAACGGCGTGGCGGGGCTTTTTATCTTTGCTAATAAAAGTTGCCTTAAAAATATCCCACAAAACGGCGCGTTAGTCGAGTGGCTGCAAGCGCAAAATGTAAAATTCACGCCGCTACCCTTACAAAACAGCCGAGAAATAGGCACTTTGCTAGTCTATAACGAAACAAATCCGCCCACGCTCACGCGCCCCTTTAACAAAATCGAATTTAGCCGCGACAAAGTCGTCAAAACCCCGCTAGATGAGCAAGGGCGCGCCATAGCCCAAAAAGAAGTGGCGTGGTATCGCTTTGTGAGCGAAAAAGGCTACGCGCAAATCCCGCAAATCCACGCCTACGAGCCACTCACTATGCGCAAAATCGCTGGCAAAAACATCCACGAGTATGAGTGCTTGCTAAAAAGCCAAAAGAAAGAGATTTTACGCGCTATTATTGCCGCGCTTCAAAGCCTGCACGAGCTCGCCCCGCGCATTCCCGCGCAGGACAGCGACAGCGAGCAAACCTACATAAAAAAGACCTTTGAAAGGCTTGATTTAATCGCCCCGCTAGTGCCTTTCAGCGAGCGTGAATTCATCAAAATCAACGCTCGCTACTACAAAAACCCGCTTTTTGAGCGCGAGAAAATCGCCGCACTCGCGCGGGCGCACTTTGCGCGTGAATTTTGCGTGATACACGGGGATTGCACCTTTTCAAATATGCTTTTTGATAGTTTTAACGAAAAAATCGTCCTAATCGACCCGCGCGGATATTTCGGCGAGACGCGTTTTTATGGGGATGCGGATTATGACTGGGCGAAGCTCTACTACTCGCTGCGCGGAGATTATGACCAATTTAACCGCAAGAAATTCACGCTAATTATTGGCGAAAATGAAGTCGAAATGATGATAAAAAGCAGCGGCTGGGGCGATATGGCGGAGTGCTTTTTCGACTTGCTGCCCGCCGCAAACAAGGGCAAAATCCGACTGCTGCACGCGCTCATTTGGCTGGCACTCAGCGCTTACGCGTGGGAGGATTATGATAGCATTTGCGGCGCATTCTATCGGGGCGTGGTGCTGCTCGATGAGATTTTGTAGGCGTAAAGTGCGGATTAAAAGGAAAAAATGCAAACATTGACTTTATCGAGTCTGCCAAAAACTTGGCTTTTTGATTTAGACGGCACGCTTGTGCGGCACAACGGGCATTTGACGGAGGGGCGCGACACGCTACTCGCGGGCGTGCGCGAGTTTTTCGCTCAAATCTCAAAGGACGACAAAGTCGTTTTGCTCACTGCCCGCAGCGGCGATGAAGTGGCGAGTGTGCGTGAATTCTTGGCGCAAAATGGGCTGCAAATCCACGCCATCATCAGCGATTTGCCCTTTGGCGAGCGCATTTTGATAAATGACACCAAGCCAAGCGGACTAAAAACCGCCTACGCCATAAACAAAGCGCGAGACGAAGCGCTAGAAATCGAGGTAGAAATTGAAGAGTATATTTGAATTTAATGGTTTAGGTTTAAAAAAATACGGTATTGAATGATTAAAAAAAATAGAAATCCGACACTTTCATCCACAATTCACGTCAAATGGTTAGAAAAATTAGAAAAATAGGTGTTAAACAAGTATATTTTTGCCTTACATTTTGCAGAGTAAATTTTGTCAAAATTTAGAGTGTTTTTGTGGCTTAATTTCAGCCAGCCAAATCACCCTTTTGTGCAATGTTTCACGCCCTTGTGCTAGCAGAATAGTAAGATAAATAAGGCGTTGAAAAACTAAAGAATGTGAAAAGGTCCCAAAAATGAGTGCCGAGATAGATAGATGAAAGCTATTTTGGTGTATAAAGGGTTCGTGGCAAATGGGGTCGAGGGGTTCTTTTAAGAAAACCCCTGTTTGGGATGCTAAAACTAGACTTGCGTTTATACACAAGTAATAAAAACTGCTCAGCAAATAGGCTTTTGCCCACTTTAAAGGACTTCGTGGACTTTGAAAAGTAGCCATTTACAGCGACTCTTGGAAAGTCTATGATGGTTTGATGGATTTTTTGCTTCGCAATGTGTGTTCATAAACAGACAAGCAAACGGACAAAACCGCATCAACATCCATTGTGAATTTCTTGGGTTTTGTAAGGGCTAAATTAACTAAATTTCACGGCATCAAGAAAAAATTTTTCTATTTGCACCTAAAGTAAACTAAATTTTAGATATAATATCAAACGAAAGGATAAAAATGAATACACAAACACCAAAAACTCAAACAACAAAACCTTTGTGCGATTCAACAAAAGTAAAAAAGCCCATTCAGACTTTACAAGAATTCTCGCGAAATTTAAGAAATGATTGTTTTTATTTTGTGTGTCCTTCTAGTGCCGGAGAAACTTATCAATTATGTCTTATGGAACCAGCATTAAAGCAAAAATATAAAGGCAGAATTGTCTTTATTGTTAAGCCTACACAGATAGCAATATGTGAAATGTTCAAAGGGTTAGAGTATATAGTTTGTGAAAGCAAAAGTGTTGATTATTGTATAGATAGACAGTGTTTGCTAATGAACAATGTCGTCTCTGTGCCAACACTTGGTAAAATATATTCGCATTGTCTATTTTGGAATGAGATTTACGAGAATAATCGACTTGATTTTGATAGAATACGTTTAATGTTACCATCAAACGCCCAACGAGTGCTACCAACAAATTTACCCAAAATTAGCACAAAATTGCAAGCAAAACTCGACACCATCGCCCCTTTAAATAAAATCATCTTGCTTTGCCCGGAGGCAAATTCGTTTCCAAAACTACCCTTTGCCATTTTTATATATGAGTTAGAAAGTCTACGAAAACAAGGGTATAGTGTGATTGTAAATATATTAAAATGCAAACAAGAATGGACCAGATTTTTTATTGAAGGTGTTTATGATTTAGATTTATCTCTAAAAGATGCTATTGCATTAGGCATAAATTGTGCTGGCGTGGTTTCTACTTGTTCGGGCTTTTGCGATATAGTACAGCCACATTGCAAACATTTAAAGATTTACTATACGGCTTTTTCAGAATATATACTTTCAAATAATATACTTTGGAATACTTCGTTTGAACAAGTTTATATCTATGATGTGCCGATTTACAAGGCATTTATGAGTTTTATACCTTTACCACTAAAACTATATCAACGTTATATTGCAAAGGGATTTTTAAAAAGGATGCGAACACCATTCACGGTGTATTTTAAAATTTACAAAAAATACAAGGCAAATGATAATGCAAAGCAAAACCTAGTGCAAGATTTTGGCATAAACGAAGCTGAATTTGAAAGCATTTTTAGTGAGATAAAAAACACCTACGAATATCAAATAGGACTTTTACTCCAAAAAGCCTGCAAGGGCTTTTGGCGTGGGGGTTTTGTGTGGTTTGTCTTTAACTACTTAAAACTCCGCAAACGCAAGAAAACCCTAACCCGCCTCGGCGAATTTTTGTGGTAAAATTCACACAAATCCCGTGAATTTTTTTGGAATTTTTATTTAAACGCTAATTTTTTGTGAATTTTTTGGCAAA
>CAVJSG010000019.1:0-2806 GCA_963651895.1 Campylobacteraceae bacterium | reverse complement strand
GCATTCATTCACGGCAGAAATTCATAAATCAAAACGCTTTGATTGCTATCGTAAAAGGCTTTTGGGAAAAGGTATTCGCCTGAAAGTAGCGACAAATCGAGCTTTTCGTAGGCTAAATTTGGCTCAAAGGCTTGTTTTAGCGCGCTTTCGATGAGAGTGGTGCAGTAGAGTTTATCATTTTCGCTAAAAAGCCTGAATTCCTTGCCTATTTGGGATTTTAGATAAGCCACAACGCGTTCAACGCTTGAATTTTTGGCATTTTTGGTTTTATCATTCCGCGAAAAGCCCTGCAAATTCGCACTCTCAAAGCCCTCAAATTCTGCAAAATATCTGTAACGCTTCACCGCAATGCCCTTTGCGTGCGCTAAAAAGTAGTCAAATTCGCTCACGGCGACCCTATTTTGCGTGTCCGAGCTGCTCGCGTGTAGGATTTGCAGGGGCTGCGTGCTTATCACAACGCCTATGTGCGAGTAGGGGCTGCCTGAAATTTGACTTATCAGCAAAGAGTCGAGGTCAATGCCCGCTCGCAGCACTATATCAAGCACTTTTAGCTTGGGCAAGCCCACTAAATGCGACATTTTCAGCCCCTGCTTTTTGTCAAAGTGCCAAAAAACAGCACCCACAAAGGCTACCAAAAGCGCGGCAAAAAGCACAAAAATGGCGAAAAATTTAGCCTTAAAGCCAAATTTTCCGCCCAAATTCGCTAAAAAGCCGAATTTTTCGCCAAAAAACGCCTTAAAAGACATTTCAAAGCCTTACTGCAAGCATTGTAGGGGGCGAATTTGTCCGCATTGCAAATGGTAAATTTGCAAGCGTTTTAAAAGGCGAATTTATAAGCATTTCAAAGCCTTTCAGTAGCCGCAAAGCCGCCACGATTAGCACCAAACGCCGCCAAATTCGCCCAAAACGCAAATTTAGCGGCAAAATTAAGGTTAAATTCAAGGGCAGGGTTATTTTGGATTAACCTTCCACTTGCCATCTACCCTTTCCAAACTCACCTTGTCATCGACATTTGAGCCGTCTTTGAAGTGGATTTTTAGATTGACAAGTGCCTTGTCGCCCTCAACTTCCTCGCCCACGAACTCAACCTTGTCAAAGCCGCCTTTGGACTCGACTTTGCGCGAAATTTCGGCACTCATTTGCAGCAGTTTGCCCTCGATTTGCTTTTCCCAAGCCTGTTTTTCTTGGGCTGTCAAATCCTTGCACTCGCCCTTGCCAAGCCCGCAAAATGGGTCTTTTGTGGGCATATTGATGAGTGGTAGCACCTTATCTACCTTGCCATTTAGCATATTTTCAGTGTATTTTATCGCCACGCTTTTAGGCTCATTTCCTCCGCCGCACGCCACGAAAAACGCAGCCATAGCCGCGATGAAAGCTAGTTTAAATGCACGCATTTTCGCCCCCTCATTTCGCCGCAATCGTGGCTTTGTTTATGTGGTCGAGTTTTATCCACGCGATTAGCTCGAAAACGAACGCCAAAAGTGCGAACACCCAAGCTATCCAGCCCAGCCACAGCACGCCCAGCGCGGTTTCTACAAGCACGAAAATGTATGCGATAAAAAAGAAATTTATATCGCTCAAACGGCTCATCTCGCGGTAGTAAAGGTAGCCAAACACCACGCCCGCAATGGCTGCGCCGTATTCGAGTATGGCGAGTAAAACATCGCCCACGCCTGTGCTCGACTCGCCTGTGGCGGCGAAAGAGAGCATTGAAGCCGTGCTGCTTGCCGAGTCGATGAGTTCAAGCACCACGACAGCAATCATCATCCCCACGAAAATGACGAAATTTCGCAGCAGCGTGGGGCTTTGCGAAAGCTCCCTCACGCCCCTAACCGCGAAAAACATCACGGCGTAAAAGGCTATGGTAAAAGCCACGCCAACGAATGGCAAAAGCGCCAACACCGACAACACAAGGGCGACAATCGCCTTTGTCCTTATGCTTTTGATAGCAGGATTCATTTTTTGTCCTTTCTATTTTTTGTTTTTTTGTTCTGCTAGCTCTTCTGCGTATTCTTCCAAATCGCTCCAAGCACCGTGAGGCATTCCGTAAAGTATCAGACTTTCAGATATGCCCTCTATGATAACCTCTCTCGCCAAGTCTGGACGGACGACATTTAAGCCGTTCATTTTTGACAGCGAATAGCCCTTGGCTTTGTCAAATTCGCAACTAGCAGTGTGCGACATAAATTCCGCACCTAGCGGGTTTGCTGGGTTGTTAAAGCCTATGGAAAGCCTGCCGTTAAAGACTTTCGCCTTTTTGAGTGCGTTTTGCACCTTTTTTGGCGGTTTCAAGCAATAGTCATAAATGGTAGTAGCCAAAGCGTCCCTACCCTTGCTGACATCAAAGGCTATCTTATCGACTTCCTTCAAATCAACCTGCACTTTGAGCGGAACCACCTCAGCAACCGCCACCGACACGGCAAGCAACGCACTTGCCACCATAAACAATTTTTTCATTGTTTATCCTTTTTGTGAAATTTCTAAATCCCCAAGTTTTCGGCACTTTTGGGCGGTTTGGGGCTTGCAAATGCCAAAAATTCAACCCTTGCGCACTGAAATTTAGCTCGCGCAAGCTAAAATTCAGCATTTGCAAAGCCAAATTCGCATTTTGCAATGAAAATTTGGCGTTTGCGGACTAAATCAGCATTTTCAAAGCCCCATTACTGCGACCAAAGGCGCCAAAAGGCTCGAAAATTTAGATAAGGCAATTATACAAAACCCCCCCCCCACGAATGGTAAATGAAAGCAACTTTTTGTGAAAAATTTACACAAATTTTCCCTAAAATTTCTCACAAAACTTCATAAA
>CAVJSG010000018.1:0-16794 GCA_963651895.1 Campylobacteraceae bacterium | reverse complement strand
CTCTTTGAAATGTAGATATAGCGATTTTTTGGGCTTTATCACGCCTGTGTGCTTGGCGTTTGTGGCGTGATAGACGCTGACGCCATATTTGCTAGCGTAAAAGGTGATTAAAAGCCTTTGCAGTGCGGGTTCGACTAGGTTGTCAAACCAAGCGTTGTTTGAGATAGCGATGATTATATCGCTGTTTTCGTAGAGTGCTTCCTTTGTAACCTCGTAGCAAATGGCGTTTGTGATGAGTTGCCCCCCCACGAAATACTGATTTATCGGCTCTCCGCGCGTGTAGTCCATCATATTTGGCAGCAGGTATTTTCGCACAAAGCCGCCGATTAGGGGCAAATTTGAGGTTTCCTCGCCAAAGGCGACAAGATAATGCTTGTGTAGGATTTTCACCTCGCCACCCGCGAAAACATAGGCGCTGTTGTAGTATTTGCCCTGCGTGGAGTAAGGTGCGCCCACTACTATGGTGATTTCGCGCGAAAATTCACGCAAAAGCTCAAAATACATCCCCCCAAAGGCGCGCTGTGGCTCGAAAGCAAAGCTGCTTTCGGGGAAAACTATGAGTTTTTTGCCCTCGCTGATGGCGGCTAGAATTTCATCCACTATGAAGTCCGCGTTTTTGGCGACATTGTCTTTTTGAAATTTGCTAGCCTCGTCTATTTGGGTGTTTATGAGCTTAAAATCGCTGTCAAGTTCGCTAAATTCAGCATCCTTATACTGCATCCCCACGAAAAAGAGCATTGCCACGATAAAAATCTTATAATACCTTGAAATATAGCCCTCGTAGTAAAAATATGCGATTAAAAATATGCACAAAACCCCACGCCAGCTCGCATCAAAGCTGCCATAAACGCTCAAAACGCCCCAATTTAGCCAATCAAAGCCCAAAAAATGAATGAAAGGCAGGCAAAATAGCGCACTAAGCCGTAAGAAATCAAAGCGAAGTGCGTAGCATAGGCGAAAAAGCACGGCATAAAACAGCCCAATGCCCAAAAGTTCGAGCGGTATAATGTAATGAAGCCCGTAATACACCGATGACAAGGCTATCCAGTAAAACCAAAGCAAGGATAAAAAAAAGCCAGCCATAAACCAGCCGCGCCCATCGCTGCGAAGTAGCAGCACAAGCCCGTAAATGGCTAGTAGCGGAGATAAAAATTCAAAGATGACGCCGTGCAAATGCCCAAATTCACGCGCTATGGAAAGATAAATCGAATTTGAGATGAAAAAAGCCGAAAAAAAGGCTTTTATTATTTTTAAAATGCTAGAATTTGACTTAAATTTTTTCACAAAAGGAAAGTCAAATGGAACAAGGTTCGATTTTAACTTCATTGTTGCCTCTCATCGTGCTTTTTGCGATATTTTATTTCTTGGTCATCCGCCCACAGCAAAAGCAGGCAAGAGCCCACCAAAAGATGATTTCAGAGCTTTCAAAAGGCGATAAATTCATCACAAACGGCGGTCTTATCTGCGAGGTGGTAAAACCAGAAGTGGATTTTATCAAAGTTAAGATTAACGATGAGGGCGTTTTGGCAAAAATTTCAAAAAAATTCATTGCCGAGAAATTTGAGCCAGCGCAAAATGCTACTCAAAATGCCGCCGCGAGTGCCGAGAATTCAGCCGCCAAGCAAGGCAAACAAAGGAAACAAAGCTAATGCGAAGTGGCAAGCTTACTTACAAACTCGTCATTTTTCTGCTCGTTTTCGCCTTTTCTGTGGTGTTTTCGCTGCCCTCATTTTTGCAAAGCGATTTTGGCAAAAAGATAAATTTGGGGCTGGATTTGCAAGGCGGGCTTTATATGCTGCTTGGCATTGATAGCAACGAGGCTGTAAAGTCCAAAATCACAACCATAGCCTCCACTCTAAAATACGAAATCGAAAAGCAAAACATCATCATCGATGAGCTTAAAATCAGCGCGGATGGCATTGAATTTAGCGTTTTGGACGAGGGCGATTTAGCGCGAGTAGATGGGCTTTTAAAGGGCATCGAGGGGCTTGAAATCGCAAAAGAAAATGGGCATTATGCGCTGAATTTAAGCGAAAATGAAGTCAAAGCCACTATGGATTACGCGCTTTTGCAGGCTGTGGAGACTATACGAAACCGCCTTGATGAGTTTGGCTTGGCTGAACCAACCGTGGCAAAGCAGGGCGCGGATAAGATTTTAGTGGAACTTGCAGGCATAAAAACCCGCGAGGACGAGCTTCGCGCGAAAGAGCGCATTACCAAAGCCGCGCATTTGCAGCTTATGGAGGTGGATGAGGCTAGAATGCCCCTCGCACAAACGATGAGCGAGGCGGATGCGGCTGCCTTTGGGGCTTTGCTAGTGCCTGACGCTCAAAATGAGAGCATAAAATATGTGGTAAAAAGCATTCCCGTTTTGGATGGGTCTATGCTAACGGACGCGCGCGTGGGCTTTGGGCAAAATACGAATTCCCCTGTGATAAATTTCACGCTAAATTCACAAGGCGCGGCGATATTTGCGGATTACACTGAAAAAAGTGTCGGCAAACGCCTAGCCATAGTGCTTGATAATAAAGTGTATTCTGCCCCAAATATCAAAGAGAGAATCGGCGGGGGCAGCGGACAAATCAGCGGAAATTTCACCACTGAGGAGGCTCGCGATGTGGCTGTGGCACTGCGAAGCGGCGCACTTTTAGCACCCGTGCAGCTTTTAGAACAGCGAAGCATAGGACCATCCTTGGGGGCTGAGAGCATTAGGATGTCGATGATTGCTTTAATAGGCGCAAGCATAGCCATCATCGTTTTTATGGTTCTTTATTATGGCATAGCCGGAATTTTCGCAAATGCCGCTATGATAGTGAATGTCCTTGGCATAGTAGCCTTTATGTCGATGTTTGGAGCGACTTTAACGCTGCCGGGTATGGCAGGGCTTGTGCTGACCGTGGGTATGGCTGTGGATGCAAATGTCATCATCAACGAGCGCATTAGGGAGCTTTTGCGCGTGGGCACGGGCGTTAAGGCGAGCGTGGAAAATGGCTACAAGCACGCTATGAGCGCGATTATCGACTCGAATTTAACAAGCCTAGTTACCTCAATCGCCCTTTACGCCTACGGCACAGGCGCGGTAAAGGGCTTTGCCGTAACGCTTGGCATAGGCATAGTGGTGTCGATGATTACCGCGATTTTGGGCACTCACGGGATGTTTGAATTTTTTATGACGCGCATTGAAAAAAGTGGCAACACGGTGCTTTGGTTTGGCTACAAACGCCCGGCGAATTTAGCCGTGAATTTAGGCAAAAATTCGGCAAAAAATTCACGCGATTTTAACGGCGGCAAAAATTCACAAAATTCCGTGAATTTAAACGGCGGCGGCGTGAATTTAAACCCAAATTCAGCTAAAAATTCCCTGAATTCATCCCAAAATTCAAACGAAAATTCACAAAAAAAGGCTTAAAATGCAATTTTTCAGCGAAAAAAAAGTTTATGATTTTATGAAAATGCGATATGGTGCGCTCATTGTGTGCGCTGCCTTGCTGCTTGGGACGGCTTACTTGCTTTTTGCAAAGGGGCTGAGTTTTGGCATTGATTTTAGCGGCGGCACGCTAGTGCAGGTGCAGTATAAGGACAAAGCCCCCATAGCGCAAATCCGCGAAATTCTCTCCGCCAAAGGCGAGTTTCAAAACCTCTCCGTTACTGAATTTGGTGCGGATAATGAAGTAACCATCCGATTTTTGGGCAGTTCTAGCGAGCTTTCAAAGGACATAGGGCAGGCTATGAGTGAGCTTTTAGCGCCCACAGGGGATTTTGAGGTGCGCCGCGCCGATGTCGTGGGACCCAAGGTTGGGGACGAGCTGCGAGAAAAGGGGCTTATGGCGATATTAGTGTCTCTCATCGCCATACTCATCTATATCGCGGTGCGTTTTGAGTGGCGTTTTGCCCTAGCCGCCATCATCACGGAAATCCACGATGTTTTCATCACCCTTGGTGCCATTATTTTATTTGGCATAGATGTGAATTTAGAGATTTTAGCCGCGGTTTTAACCGTCCTTGGCTACTCTCTCAACGATAAAATCATCATTTTTGACCGCATAAGGGATGGCATAAAAACGAGCAAACAAACGAATTTAGCCACTATCATAAACGAAAGCGTCTCAGCCACACTCTCTCGCACCATCATCACCTCAGGCACTAGCGGGGCGACCGTGGTGATACTTTACATTTTTGGAGGCTCGATGATAGAGGGCTTTTCGCTGACTTTGATGGTAGGCATAGTCATAGGCACTTTAAGCTCGATTTTCGTGGCAAGCCCCATTTTGCTGTGGTTTAAATTCAGCGTTTTGGATTACAGAAAAAAAGAACTCGACAAAATCAAAAAACAACAAGAAAAGGCGAAAATGCGTAGCCTTTATGAAAAAGGAAGCGTCTAATGCCCTACAATGCGAAAGAAATCGAAAAAAAATGGCAGCAAATTTGGGAAAATGAGCAAAGCTTTGAGCCAAAAGATGACTACACCCTACCCAAAAAATACATTTTATCAATGTTTCCCTACCCCAGCGGGCGCATACATATGGGGCATGTGCGCAACTACACCATAGGCGATGCACTCGCACGCCACTTTCGCAAAATGGGCTTTAATGTCCTGCACCCCATAGGCTTTGACAGCTTTGGGATGCCCGCTGAAAACGCCGCTATAAAGCATAAAATTCATCCTAAAACTTGGACTTATGAAAATATCGAGTATATGCAAAAAGAGCTTTTTTCGCTTGGTTTTTCTTTTTCTAGGCGGCGAATTTTGGCGACATCCGACCCCATTTACACTAAATTCGAGCAGGAATTTTTCATAAAAATGTTTGAAAAGGGCTTGATTTACACCAAGGAAGCAAATGTAAATTGGTGCGAAAATGACAAGACCGTGCTTGCAAACGAGCAAGTCATCGAGGGGCGGTGCTGGCGGTGCGGGGGCGAGGTGTCGCAAAAAAAGATGAATGGCTATTATGTGAAAATCACGGCTTACGCGGAGGAACTTTTGGCGGACTTGGCGAAGCTTGAAAACAAATGGTCGCCGCAGGTTTTAACTATGCAAGAAAATTGGATAGGCAAAAGCTATGGGCTTGAATTTAGCTTTGCCCTAGACAGCGAAAGTGCGACAAAGGCGGCACAAAAGGGCTTTGAGGTTTTCACAACCCGCGCTGACACGATATTTGGCGTAAGCTACATAGCCCTAGCACCCGAGCACAGCATAGTTTGCACGCTTTTAGAAAATGGCTTTTTGGACGAAAAAACCGCGCAAAAAGTGCGAAATTTGCAAAATCAAAGCCAAAGACAGAGGCAGATTGCCGAGAAAGAGGGCTATTTTTTAGGAATTTATGCTTTGCACCCCTTGACAAAGGCTAAAATTCCCGTGTGGGTAGCGAATTTCGTTTTAAGCGACTATGGCTCGGGTGCCGTGATGGCGGTGCCTGCGCACGATGAGCGCGATTTTGAGTTTGCTAAATTTTACAATTTGCCTATAATTCAAGTAATTTCACACAAAGAATTCACGCCAAATGAAGCTTGGACTCAAAAAGCAGGAAATTTGATAAACAGCGGCGAATTTGATGGCGTTGAGTGCAACGAAGCACGCGAGAAAATCACTGAATTTTTTGAAAAAAATTCGCTCGGCAAACGCATCACAAACTATAAAATCCGCGACTGGGGCGTGTCAAGGCAACGTTATTGGGGCGCGCCCATTCCTATGATAAAATGCGAAAAATGCGGCGTAATCCCCCAAAATTTAGCGAATTTACCCATAACCCTGCCAGATGACATTGAAATCACCGGCGAGGGCAACCCGCTAGCAAAGCACCCTAGCTGGAAACACTGCAAATGCCCAAAATGCGGCAACGCGGCGCAAAAAGAGTGCGACACTCTCGATACTTTTTTTGAGAGTTCTTGGTATTACGCGCGTTTTGCGAGCGATGAAAAGTCGTGGAATGACAAGGCTTTGGACTCGGCGAGTATGGATTATTGGCTAAATGTAGACCAGTATATCGGCGGCATAGAACACGCCATCTTGCACCTGCTTTACGCGCGCTTTTTCCAAAAGGCACTGCGAGACTTGGGCTATTTGCGCGGCGATGAGCCTTTTGAAAGGCTGCTGACGCAGGGAATGGTTTTAAAAGATGGCGCAAAGATGAGTAAAAGCAAGGGCAATGTCATCGACCCGGACGACATCATAGCGCGTTTTGGAGCCGACACCGCGCGGCTTTTCATACTCTTTGCCGCACCGCCCGCCAAGGAGTTAGAGTGGAATGATAGTGCTGTGGAGGGGGCTTATCGCTTTTTGTGTCGCTTGTGGGATAGGGCTTTAAGCGTTACGCCCTGCTCGCAAATGCCTAAAATTCAGCAAGAGTCGCTAAACAAAGATGAAAAATACGCCCGCCTTAAAGTCTATGAGGCACTGAAAAAAGCGAATGAAGTTTATGGGGCAAATTTCGCTTTTAACACGCTCATCGCTGCTTGTATGGAGGCTATAAATGCGCTAAATTCAGTGAAAAACGAGCGGCTTTTAAGCGAGGCGTTTTTCATCATTTTAAGCGTGTTAGAACCCATAGTGCCACACATTTGCAGCGAGTTAAGCGAAATTCTCTTTAAACGCGCGAATTTCACGCAAATTCCGCTTGCCGAGGACGCCTTTGTGAAAGATAGTCTAAAACTTGGCGTTAGCATAAATGGCAAGAACCGCGCAGAAATCGAGGTTTCAAGCACCGCGGATAAGGCTGAAATTTTAAGCGAGGCGAAAAAAGCCGCCGCAAAATGGCTTGAAAACAAAGAAATTCTAAAAGAAATTTATGTGGATAAAAAGCTTGTGAATTTGGTGATAAGATGAGAAAATTTGCCTCGCCACGCAAAATTTGCCTTGCTGTGAGCCTTTTTGCAAGCCTTTTCATCGCAGCTTGCGGCTATATGCCCACTAGCAAAATCGCAAGCAGCGTGTTTGATGATAAAATTTATGTCTATGTCGCCATCTCGCAGCAAGATGCGCGAAACAGCATTTACATAGTGGATACCGTGCGCGAACTCGTCATCAATAAGCTTGGCAAAAGCCCGGCGGACAAGGACGAGGCGGACGATAGCCTCTATGTGAGTATGGAAAGTCTTAGTTTCATCCCCATAATCTACGATGAATACGGCTATGTCATCGCCTACAAAACGCGAATCGTCCTAGCATTTGAGGCGCATTTTAAGGACGGGCGCAAGGAAAGGGTGCGCACGAGTGGGGATTATGATTTTGCCATATCACCAAACTCGGTAATAAGTGACACGGCGAGGTTTGAGGCGATTAAGGGTGCCTCTGAGAAAGCCTTTGACGAGTTTGTCTCCGTCATCGCCATAAGAGGACAGCAAAATGGCAAACATTAACGAACTCGCCAAGGAAACGCTGCTTGTGCTAAAAGAACGAGGCTTAAAGCCCACGCCTGAAAATTACAGCGAGATTTTTGAGGAATTAGCTGAAAAAAAGGGAATGAGTGCGGGCACGCGCGAGAAAATCGCTAAATTTAAGGCACTCTTAATCCCAAATTTGCAAGAGGAAAATCAGCTAAACAAAATAAAAAGCATAGATGAATTTTTAACTTATCTCATCTCAAAGCTCAACAGGCAGGGCAAGGAAAAGGGTTTTGAATTTTATCAACTTTTAAATTCTATTTTAAAAAATTTGCTTTTAAGCAAGGATAAAAAAATCAAAGATATGGTAGGCACGAGCCTAGCACAGCTTTCAAAAACTATGGATAGTGAGAGCATTTTTTTGCTTGAAAAAAAATGGCAACAATGGGCAAACGCCTACAAGGACGATAAGGAATTAGAAAATAAACTAGCAGAATTTGGCATTAAATTTGATGATTTTGCAAGCACTATTTCTAAACTTTTAGTGCAGCTTAAAGCGCGCTCTTATAAGCGTTTTGTAAGGCTTCTTGCCCTTTGTTTGCAGCCCTCACTCACGCAAAATGATAAACTAAAAAGATTTGAGCAAAAATTGCTTGATAAGCCCTATATTTTAAATTTTGACAGCAACAACAACGATGAATTTTACAACGAACTAACCCAAATGGTAAGCAAACGCGTGGGTGCGGATATGATTTTCGTGCAGCAAAATCTAAATTTTTTCAACGAGAATTTAAAGGCGTTGAGTGCGATGCTTGATAGCATAGCGAATTTAAATCAAAAAAACAAAAGTTTTATAGCGAATTTAAGGGCGGACTCGCAGGGCAGGGTGAATGTGAGTTTTGAGGAATTAAAGGCTAAATTTAACGCTTTAAGCGAGAAATTCACAAGCCTTTCAATGCGCGTAACTTCGATGAATGACAGCAAAGAACGCGAGGAATGGAGCCTGCAAAGTCATATTTTAAAGCTTGATGAAAGGTTTTTGCAAGAGGGCGAAAACTACGCCCTGTGCGTGTTTAGCGTGGCAAATTTCCGCTTCATAATAGAAAAATACGGGCTTAAAAATTTAAACGAAATTCTAACGCGATTTCGGCGAATTTTAAAGGAAAATTGCTCGCCAAATGACGAGCTTTGGATGCTTGATGAAAAGTCTTATTTGCTCATAATCTACGGGCGAGGTTATGGCAAAATCATAGAGTTAATGCAAAGCAACATAGCACAGCTTGAAAATTTTAAATTTATTTATAAAGACGAGGTGATAAAGCCCAAAATAGTGAATTTTTGTATGGACAAGCAAAGCTACCCGCACCTAAACATACTCGATGAACTCGTAAAAAAGATAGAAGTATGAAATTCAAGGAATTTTTAGCCCAAAAAGGCGAAAACCACGCCGCCATTGATAAATTTCGCGCGTGGCGGCTGTGGGGGCGGCACAGGGTGATTTTTGGCAAAATCAAAGTTATTCATATAGTCGGCACGAACGGCAAGGGCAGCACGGGGCGGTTTATAGCGCAACTTTTGTGCGCGCAGGGCTTTAAAGTAGGGCATTTTAGCAGCCCGCACATTTTTGAGTTTAATGAGCGTTTTTGGCTAAATGGCGAAATTTTAAGCGACAGCGCGCTTGAAAAGGCGCATTGTAGCCTCGCACGCTTGATAAAGGATGATTTGCAAAGCCTCTCATACTTTGAATACGCAGCGTTTTTAGCCGCCCTTGCGTTTAGAAACTGCGATTTTATCGTGTTTGAAGCGGGGCTTGGCGGAGAATATGACGCCACTTCGGTGTTTGATAAAATTTTAAGTGTTTTTACGCCCATAAGCTACGACCATATGCAAATTTTGGGCGAGAATTTGCTTGATATTGCAAGGACTAAATTAAAAATAATGGGCGCAAAGGCACTTATTAGCGGCGCACAGGATGAAAAAGTGCTGAATTTAGCCCGCAAAATCGCACTTTTAAAAAACGCTAGCCTTTACGAGTGCGATAAAATGGAGCTTTTAAACGAGGCAAATTTAGCAAAAGCCTGTAAAAGCTATATTAAAAAGCAAAAATTGCCAAATTTCTTGCAAGAAAACCTAAAAACAGCCCTCTGTGCTATAAATTTACTCGAAAATTTGCCGAATTTACAAAGGAATTTGCTAAAAGCTATCAAAAAACTGCCCCCGCTTGATTTGCGTGGGCGTTGCGAGCAAATTTCGCCGAACATTTTTATCGATGTAGGACATAACGAAATGGCTGCCAAAGCCCTAGCACAGCACTTTGAGGGAAGGAAATTTGTGGTGATTTTTAATTGCTTTTTGGATAAAAATTTTTCGCAGATTTTAAGAAATTTAAAACCTTTAATCGCTAAAATTGCACTTTACATTTATCCTAGCCAAAGGAAACTAGCCACGCAGCAAATCAAAGCCGCCGCAAAAGCCCTTGACATAGAGTGCGAGGACTTTAAGGGCATTGCAAAAGGCGAAAAATACTTGGTTTTTGGTTCTTTCGTTTTGGTAGAAAATTTTTTGAGGGACTATGGCAGAGAAAAGAAAATATAAGCGAATGCTTAATGAATTTTCCATCACCATCACCGATGTCAATGGCTCGCGGCACTTTCATTTAAGCCAAGTCATAAAAAAAATAGTCCTTGGCACCATCGCCGTCATAGCCCTTTTTGTCGTGGGTAGCACGCTTTATATAAGCTATTTGAGCGCGGAGGTTTCAGCACTTGATAGCAAGCGAAAAGAGTTAGCCGCGCTAAATGAGTTAATAGAGCAAAATATGAGCCTGCAAGCGCAGCTTTACGCGGGCTTTGAGGAACAATTAGACGCCTTTGAAAAGCAGCTTGGCATAGAGTATGCGGAGGATAACAATTTAACGCCAAAGCAAAAAATTGCAAATTTAAGTTTAACGGATAATCAACAAAAAGAAATTTTAGCCCAAATTCCAAACGGCTTGCCCGTTTTAAACGCGCATATTTCGGACAAATACGGCTGGCGGGACCATCCTATTTTAAAAAAGCAGGAATTTCACGCGGGCTTGGACTTTGCCGCCACGCTTGACTCACCCGTCTATGCCACGGCAAACGGGGTTGTGGAGTTTTCGGGCTTTAACAACAGCGGCTATGGCTTTATGGTAAGGATAGCCCATAATTTCGGCTTTAAAACCATCTACGCGCACCTTAGAAACAAAGTCGTGGTGCGTCAGGGAGACTTTGTGAAAAAGGGCGATGTCATCGCATATAGCGGCAACACGGGGCTTAGCACGGGTCCGCATTTGCATTATGAGGTGCGTTTTGCGGACAATACTTTAAATCCAAGATATTTTATAAACCTAAACAGACAGACTATGAACGACTTTTTTAAACAAGATTCATTAAGGAGGGTGTCGTGGGATTCTTTGGTAAAACTAATTCCGACACAGGCAAATCTGAAACCACAGTGATTTCACTAGGGGCGAGGATAGATGGGGAATTTGACTTTGAGGCTATGCTTCATTTAGACGGCGAAATCAGCGGTATAGTGCGCTCGAAAAATGTAGTCGTCATCGGCAAAACAGGCGTTTTGCGTGGAGAGTTAAATGCGGACAAAGTCGTGGTAAATGGGGTATTTGAGGGCGAGTTAAACGCCGAAACACTCGAAATCCTTTCAGGCGGACTCGTCAATGGCAACATAAGCGTAGGGCAGGTTTCCATCGAAAATGGCGGCAAATTCAACGGCATAAGCAAAATCAAAAATGTCGATGGCTACCTCTCAGGCTCCACAGAGGAAGTGCGCGAAAAGCCGTACAAAAAAGCCAAAGCGGATAAAGCTGACAGGGATGAGAACAAGTTAATAAAAGACGACATAATGTGATGCAGGCTCGCTTTTATGAGTTTTTAGAAAATGCTTCAAAAAGCACTAATTTTCCCCAAATAATCCTATGCGAAAATGACTCCGAGGCAGACGAACTCGCCCAAGTTGCCTTATACCAAGGGCTAGCCTGCTTTGTGTTGCCTGATTTTAGGGCAAGTTTTGGCGATGATTTAAGGGCGTTTAGCAAGGAACTTTTTGAAATTTGCAAGGTCCTAAACGCCTACCACAAGGAAAGTGGCGAGAAAATTCTAATTTCGCCCGTGCGAACCCTACTGCATAAACTGCCAAGCGGGGCAAATTTAAGCACTCTCACCCTAAAAAGCGGCGCAAAGCTTGATTTAAAGGCGTTTAAAGATGAGCTAGCGCGCTTTGGATATGATTTTGTCGATATGGTGCAGGATAAGGGCGAGGTGAGCTTTCGCGGCGAGCTTATCGACATTTTCAGCATTTCAAGCGATGAGCCCACGCGGATTTTGCTTTTTGATGATGAGGTTGAGAGCATTCGGCATTTTGATTTACAAACTCAAAAATCCATCCCCCAAGAGCTTGAATTCATCGAAATTTGCCCCTTTTTATCGGCATTTTCGCAAGACGAATTTGAAAGGCTAAACGAAAAAATCGCTGAATTTGATGAAAATTTGCTCATTAAAGACTTAAATTCGCTTGGTTTTTGGTGCGTGGAGGGCTTTTTTGATTATCTAAGCCTTGATTTTAGGGCGATTAAAAAATTTGATGAAAATGAATTTGAGCGCGATATTGCTTTTATAAACGAAAAAATTATCCCTGAAAGTGCCATTTACAAGGACTTGCAAAGCATTTACACTAATGACTTTTTCGCCTTTCACAAGGATAAAAATATAATTATTCTCGCAGCCACAGAAGCCCTGCTTAAAATGCAAGGCATTGAGCTTTTGCCAAATATGCGCTTTCTCAAAAGCCCCCTGCGCGTGAATTTGATAAGCCCAAAAGAACTCATCGTTTCATTAAACAAAAAAACCAAGCTCAAACGCCCTAAAAAAGCCACTCTCATCATAGATGAAATGCAAGTAGGCGACTTCATCGTGCATCAAAACTACGGCGTTGGCAAATTCATAGGGCTTGAAAAGATTAAAATCAGCGGGGCGGTGCGTGAATTTGTGGCGTTAATCTATCAAAACAGCGACAAACTCTTGCTGCCTGTGGAAAATCTCTATTTAATCGATAAGTATTTAGGCGTAAGCGGGGGCGTGCCAACACTCGACAAACTTGGCAAGGGCAGCTTTTTGAGGTTAAAAGAGAAACTCAAAGAAAGGCTTTTCGCCATAGCCAGCGAAATAGTAACTCTTGCGGCGAAACGAGCGCTTATAAAAGCCGCTAAATTCACGCCAGATTTTAAAAAACAGCTTGAATTCGCCGCGAGTGCGGGCTTTGACTATACCCCCGACCAAGAAAAAGCCTGCGAGGAAGTGCTTGGCGACTTGCAAAGCGGCACGCCTATGGATAGGTTACTCAGCGCAGATGTGGGCTTTGGCAAGACAGAAGTGGCGATGAACGCCATTTTGCCGGTGGTGCAAAGTGGCTGCGCTGTGTTTTTTTTCGTCCCCACCACGCTTTTATCGCACCAGCATTTTAAGACTTTAAGCAAGCGTTTTGCGCCCTTTGGCGTGGCGGTTAAAAAGCTTGACCGCTTTACAAGCACGCGCGAAAAGGGCGAAATTCACACGCTTTTAGCCGCCAAAAAGCCATTTGTCTTAATCGGCACTCACGCGCTTTTAAGCGCAAAATGCGAGAATTTAGGGCTTGTAGTGATAGATGAGGAACACAAATTTGGCGTAAAACAAAAGGAAAAACTCAAAGAATTCAGCCAAAATTCACACATTTTATCAATGTCAGCCACCCCCATCCCGCGCAGCCTAAATCAGGCTTTAAGCTCGATAAAATCGTATTCTGTAATACAAACGCCCCCGCAAAACCGCTTGGATGTGCGCACCTTTGTAAAGCACGATGATGACAAACTGCTAAAAGAAGTCATCTTGCGCGAACTTCGCCGTGGGGGGCAGGTGTTTTTCATACACAATCACATAGCAAGCATTGAGGGTGCAAAAGCGAGGCTACAAGGGCTTTTGCCCCAAATTCGCATACTCGTGCTGCACTCAAAAATTGACGCGAAAACCACAGAAGTGCAGATGCTAAAATTCGAGGAAAAAGCCTATGACATCTTGCTTTGCACGAGCATAGTCGAAAGCGGCATCGACTTGCCAAATGTCAATACCATCATCGTCCAAGACGCCGCGTGCTTTGGTATGGCGGACTTGCACCAACTGCGCGGACGCGTGGGGCGCAGCGACAGGCAGGGCTTTTGCTACTTTTTAGTGGGCGAAAAGCTTGGCAGCGAGGCGCAAAAACGGCTCGTATCTTTGGAAAGCAACTCATTTTTGGGCGCGGGCAGCATTTTGGCTTATCACGACCTTGAAATCAGGGGCGGCGGAAACCTACTAGGAAGCGAGCAAAGCGGGCACATCGAGCAAATCGGTTACAGCCTTTATCTAAAAATGCTCGAAGAACAAATCGCAATTTTGAGCAAAAAGCAACTCACAAGTGCCGAAAAAATCGAGCTCAAACTCAATGTCAATGCCTTTTTAAATAGCGATTTAATCCCCCAAGACAGGCTGCGTTTAGAGCTTTACAGGCGTTTAAGCAAATGCGAAAGCGTGGGCGAAATCTATGAAATTCAAGGCGAAATCGAGGACCGCTTTGGCGAACTAGACCGCTACACAAGGCAGTTTTTAGATTTAATAACCATCAAAGTGCTTGCAAATAGGGACTTCAAAGCCATTAGCAACTTCGAGGCAAACATCTCACTCACGCCCAAAACGGGCGAGAAAATCCTACTCAAAGCTGCCAGCAGCGATGATGATGAGGTTTTGGAAACGATTTTGGTTTTTTTGAGGAAAAGGGAAAAAGAAAAAAACTGAATTCGGCGTGAATTTTGGATTGAATTTTTTGAATTTTGGGCGTTTTTTTGGGTTGAATTTGTGTCGCTTGTTTGAATTTACTTTGGGTTAGCGTGGCTAGCGGGCTTAGCTTGGGGCGATAAAGCCATTTTCGTGGGCTTGACAGACTATTATGTCTAGTCCGCGCCTCCAAAAATCGATTTCTCATCCACAACTCCGTGTGCGAGTTAGTGGCTTTAAATTATACAATTCCGCGAAATTTTTTTTTTACACTATTTTACAAATTTTTCAACGCCCTTTCGAGCAAAATTTTCGCTCCATTTGGTTGCACCACGGCTTTTAACTCGCTTGAAATTTGGGGCAAATTCATCGCAAAAAGCGAGTTTAAAAGACTTTTAAAATCGTTTTGCTCATCAAATTTCAACTCATTTTGGGTGAAAATTTGACACAAATTTTTATCAAGCAAGAACTTGGCGTTGAAAAATTGATGATTTTTCGCCGCGAATGGATAGGGGATAAACACGGCGGGTAGGGCATTTGCGCACAGTTCAAAAAGCGTGCTAGCCCCCGCCCTTGAAATAGCCAAATCCGCCGCAGCCATTTTCGCCTCTAAATTCTCGCTAAAAGCGAAGCAATCGGCGTTTATGCCTGAATTTTCGTAGAATTCTTGACATTTTGCTAAATCCCTGCTGCCGCATTGATGAATGATTTTAACGCCCATTTCATCGAGCCTCAAAGCGATTTTAAGTGCCAAATCATTGATAAAACTCGCCCCCTGAGAGCCGCCCAAAAAGATAATACTTTGTAAATTTTTTCTTAACCTAGCCTTCTCAAAGAATTTATCTGCCACAGGATAGGGTGTGGGCGGATTTGTGAAAGCTGAGTAAAAGCCCTTTGCAAAGGGTTTTAATAGCGAATTTAGGCTACCACTTTTGGAGTTTTGCTCGTGTATGAAAAGTGGAATGCCAGCCAAAATCGCACCAAAGCTAGCAGCCGCTGCCGAGTAGCCGCCCACGCTGAAAACCGCCTTTATGTCATTATCTTTTAGGATTTTTTTCGTTTTAAGGCTTAAATTTAGGATATGAGCTAACGATTTAAGCTTTGCAAGCCCCTTTTTATCGACTACGCCACTACTTAGCAAAAAATGCCTTTGGCTGAATTTCGTCTCGTTTTCAAACCATTTTTCATCCTGCCCGCTTTGCGAGCCTATGTAAATGCACTCTAAATGTAAATTTAACGCCGCTTCAAGCAAGCACCTAGCTATGTTTAGATGCCCACCCGTGCCACCGCCCGTAATCGCAACCCTCATAAGCTTACCTTTTTAGAAATCATCAGCACATAGCCAAGCCCCACGCACACCGCCCACATCGAGCTTCCGCCATAGCTTAAAAGCGGCACCGCCACGCCTTTTAGGGGCGTGAGAGATATGATGCCAAAGGCGTTCATAAAGAACGAGAAAAGCAGTAGCAGGGCTATGCCCGAGCAGAAAATGAAATGTACCTTGTTTTCACAGCGTCCTGCGATTTTAAATATACGCAAAATCAAAAGTAAATACAGCACACAAACCACGCCAAGCCCCAAAAGTCCTACTTCCTCGGCTATGCCAGCAAGCACGAAGTCCGTATGCACCTCGCTTAGAAAGCCAAGCTTAAAGATACCCAGCCCCAAACCCTCGCCAAAAAAGCCTCCGTGGGCTATAGCGTTGAGCGAGTGCGAGATTTGATAAGGCTCATCGCTGCTGCTGACGGCAAGCGCGCTTGCTAGCCACTCGGGAAGTAGCGGTAAAAAGGCGTCTTGAATGTTGCCCCACCAGTTTAAAATGCGAGCGGTGCGCCTCTCGCTGCTAAAAATCGCCAAAAGCCCTACCATAAAGCCTAAAAATAGGGCTGTGGCAAAGAGTCGCTTGCTCGCACCCGCGAAAAATGCGAGCGCGAATATGATGAAAATGCTTATAACGCTTTGTCCTAGGTCGTTTTGCGTGAGATAAATGTAGCCGATGACTATGGCAGCGGCAATAGAGTAGGGCATAAGCGTCAAAACCTCGCTTTTTAGGGCTTTTTTGCCCTCATCGATGCGGCGAGTGTAGGACCAAGCGAGAAAGTAAATGAGCCCGATTTTAAAGAACTCAACAGGGGCGATGGAAACCGCTCCAAGCCTTATCCAGCGGCGTGCGCCGCCACTTGTCGTGGCTAAATTTGTGGGCAGAAATGGTAGGGCTATGATGGCGACAAAGCTAATGAGAAGCAAACAAATCATAAACGAGTGAAAGGCTTTGCCGTCAGGTTCTAGGCGGGACAAAAAAAACATTATGAGTATGCCGCTGACCCCAAAACACAGCTGTCTGACGAAAAAATGAAACTCGCCATAGCCAAAATATAGCACTGCGAAGGCACTCAGCGAGTATGAAAACACTATGCCTACGGCGATGAGGACGCAGGCGAGGTAGAAAAGTCTTTTGTCAGCAAGCACGGCGGGCTGTCCTTTGGGCTCAAATTTAAGTGTTATTTTAGTGAAATTTAGCTTAAAAATGAGAAAATTTTTGAAATTTTTTGTGCGGTTTGGGGGATTTTTAAGTTAATAGGGTAAAATTTATATAAGGTTTTTTAGGAAAATTTAACAAAATAGTGAAAAAATTTATGCTGTTTTTGGG
>CAVJSG010000017.1:0-17204 GCA_963651895.1 Campylobacteraceae bacterium | reverse complement strand
CGATTGTGAGTGAGAAATCGATTTTTGGGGGCGCGGATTAAACATAATAGTTTATCGAGCCTAAAAAATCGATTTACCCTCAAGCTAAGCCCGCCAAAAGCCGCAACCAAAGGCAAATTCAGGGCAAAATACAACTAAATTCACACATTTTAATAGCAAAAAACTCAAAGTCCCACGGCGCTGAGCGTTTGGTATTTGCTCATATAAATTTGTGCTTCGATTTTGCGCATAGTATCGAGTGCCACTTGCACCACGATGAGAACGGAGGTGCCGCCGAAATAAAATGGCACGCCCATTAGCTTGACAAGCACCCAAGGCAAAGTCGCCACAAGCCCCAAATATATCGAGCCTGAAAGCGTTAGGCGCGATGCCACTTCGCTTAAATACCCGCTAGTGCCTTCCCCTGGGCGGATGCCCGGTATGAAGCCGCCTTGTTTTTTGAGATTTTCGGCTATGTCTTTGGGATTAAAGACTATTGAGGCGTAAAAATAGGCAAAGAAAATCACAAGCAAAAATGTCAAAAAGTTAAACAAATAGCCCTCGGGGTTAAGAAAATCGTTGATTTTGCGCACATATTCGTTCGTGCTGGCTTGCAAAATGGTAGCTGGGAACATTAAGATGGCGCTGGCAAAGATGGGCGGGATGACGCCGCTTAAATTTATCTTAATGGGAATGTAGTTCATTATGCGCTTGTTTTGATTTTGCATTACGACTTTGCGCGAGTATGAAATAGGCACGCGCCGCTCGCCAAGCTCCACGAAAATGATAGCCCCAATGGTTAGCAAGATGATAAGCAATATCGCAAAGGCGGTAAGAAAATTCATTTCGCCTGTGTTGATTAAATCCACGGTGCCGCCTATGGCTGCGGGGATGCCGCTGACTATGCCTGCGAAAATGATGAGCGAGATGCCATTACCCACGCCCCTTTGCGTGATTTGCTCGCCAAGCCACATTAAAAGCATTGTGCCTGCTAACATTGAGATGGCGGAGAGAAAGATGAATAAATTCATATTGTCTATCAAAATCGCGCCCTGCCCCGTGGTCGAGTGCAAGCCCTGCAAGCCTATGCTAACGCCTATGCTCTGCACGAGGGTGATGAAAATCGTGGCGTAGCGGATGATTTGCATATATTTTTGCATCCCATCTCGTTCTTTTTTCATCTTGCCGATGTTTGGGAAAGTTGCCGCGAGTAGCTCCATAATAATGCTTGCGGTGATGTAGGGCATAACGCCAAGGCTGATAATGGAAAACCTCTCAGCCGCACCGCCGCTAAACATATTAAAAAGCCCAAGGGCGTTGTTGGAGTTTTGGTTGAAAAAGTCCGCAATCACCGCTGAATTCACGCCCGGCACCGGCACAAAGGCGAGTATGCGGTAGGCAAACAAAAACGCTAGGGTGATGAGAATTTTATTCGTCAAGGTTTTGTTCATTTAGCTTCGCTTTCTTTTTTCGCCGCTGGTTTTTTGGCGGCTTTGTCGGTTTTTGCTTTGGCTGAATTTTCGGCTTTTTTTTCTACTGGGGCTTTTTCAGCTTTTTTTGAATTTTCAGCCTTGGAATTCACGCTTTTTTGTGAATTTTTTTGAGCCTTACTTGAATTTTCAGGCTTTGGAGATGAATTTTCGCTAAAATTCACGCTTTTTTGTGAATTTTCATCAGCGGCAGCGGTTTTGGACTTTGCCGCAGCTGAATTTTCGGCTGAATTTGCTGAATTCTTTGCAGTGCTTTTCGCGCCTTTTGAAACGGCGGATTTTTTACTCGATTTCTCGCCTCCGCTAGTGCTGATGTTTTTGTCCTTGATTTTGCTCGCCAAGTCCCTAGCACCAATGCCTATGAGCTTGATTTTCTCCACAGACTTTGGAAATTTATGCACGGATTTTAGGCTTTCAAAGCTAATTTCTGCCAAGTTTTTGACGGCTTTGACTTTTTCGACATTGATGGTGTAGGGCTTTGTGAATTTTGAGGTGAAGCCCACCTTTGGCAAACGCCTTTGCAGCGGCTGTTGCCCGCCCTCAAAGCCGCGTTTTTCGTTGTAGCCTTTGCGTGCGGTTTGTCCCTTGCCGCCTTTGGTGGCGGTTTTGCCCATACCGCTTCCCTGTCCGCGCCCTATGCGCTTGGTTTTGTGGGTTGAATTTGGTGCTTTTGTTAAATTCATCGTTTGTCCTTTAAGGCACTAAGTGCTTTGATGGTGGCGCGCACGACATTTGCGGAGTTGTTTGAGCCAAGAGATTTCGTGAGAATGTCCTTGATGCCCGCAAGCTCCATTATAGGGCGGGTTGAGCCGCCCGCGATGACGCCCGTTCCCTCGCTGGCTGGTTTGAGTAAAATGCGGCTAGAATTAAATTTAACCTCGATGTCGTGGGCTATGGTCGAGCCTTTGGTTTTTACCTCGATGATGTTTTTGAAAGCATCATCCACGCCCTTGCGGATGGCGTCTGGCACCTCTTTTGCCTTGCCATAGCCTATGCCCACGAGCCCCTTTTTGTTGCCCACTACCATAAGCGCGGTGAAACGAAAGCGGCGACCCCCTTTAACGACTTTTGTAACCCTGCCTATATCGACAATGATTTCTTCAAATTCTTCTCTATTATACTGCATTCTTGCTCCCTTATAGCTTTATGCCGTTTGCGCGCAGTGCCTCTGCAAGCTCTGCGATAACGCCGTGATACAAATACCCATTTCTGTCAAACACCGCTGTGTCAAGCTTTTTCGCCTTTAAAATCTTGGCAAATTCAGCCCCGATAGCCTTTGCGCCCTCTTTGTTTGCCCTTATGCCAAGCTTTTTGCCGTCAATGCTCGCTAGCGTGTGCGCTGCGCCGTCATCGATAGCCTGTATGTAAAGCGTGCGGTTTGATTTAAACACAGAAATTCGCGGCAAACTCGCGCTGCCTGAAATTTTCGCGCGGATGCGCTTTTTTCGCTTTATCCTTAACGCTAGCTTTCTTTTTAGAACCTTTGCTGTCATTTTTTACCCTTATTTTTTAGAAGTTTTGCCCGCTTTGCGGATGATGCGCTCGTCAATGTATTTCACGCCCTTGCCTTTATATGGCTCTGGTGGGCGAAATTCACGGATTTGCGCTGCGACTTGCCCCACGACTTGCTTATCCGAGCCCTTTATAACGACCGTGTTTTTATCAAGTGTTATCTCTATGCCCTCAGGAATGGCGTAGTTTATGGGGTGCGAAAAACCCAAAGTCAGCTCTAAAATTTTGCCTTTAAGTGCTGCCTTGTAGCCCACGCCGTTGATTTCAAGGGTTTTGCTAAAACCCTGTGTAAGCCCCACTACGACATTGTTTGCTAGTGCGCGGTAAGTGCCCCAAAACGCCCTGCTTTGTCTGTCCTCGCCCTTTGGCGAGAAAACTATGGCGCCATCTTTTATCTCAACGCCCACATTTGCTTTGGTGTCGAGTTCTTTGGCGAGATTGCCCTTTTTGAATTTGAGCAAATTGCCCTCTAATTTCACCTCTACTCCGCTTGGAATAGCCACTGCTTGCTTGCCTATACGAGACATTTTCTATCCTTTACCAAATCGTGCATAAAACTTCGCCGCCCACGCCTATTTTGTAGGCTTCATCGTTTGGCAAAACGCCCTTGCTTGTGCTGACAACGATGGTGCCGTAGCCGTTTTTAAAGCGTTTTATGTCATCCTTGCCCTTATAAACGCGGCGACCGGGCTTGGAAACCCTTTTAAGCTCGTTTATCACGCATCTGCCTTGCTCATCGTAGCGTAAGATTACGCTGATGAATTTCTTTTTGTCCTCTTCGATGACAGCAAAGCTTTCTATGTAGCCCTTTGCCTCGAAAATTCGCACCAAGGCTTCGACAACCTTTGAGTGCAAGAGTTTTGTGCTTTCAAGTCGCCTCATACCCGCGTTTCGTATGCGAGAAAGGGAGTCTGAAATTATGTCGTTAATCATCTTTCATCCTTACCAGCTTGCTTTTTTTAGACCGGGGATTAGCCCCTCGTTTGCCATCTTTCGCAGACAAACCCTGCAAATGCCAAAGTCCTGATAAACCGAGCGTGCGCGTCCGCAAATTTGGCAGCGCGTGTAGGCACGAGAGCTGAATTTCGCCTTGCGTGCGGCTTTTGCTATCATTGATTTCTTAGCCATTTTGTCGTCCTTTTGCGAATGGAATGCCGATGAGTTCGAGCAACCTTTGTGCCTCTTTGTCTGAATTTGCTGTGGTTACGATGGATATATTCATTCCGTGTGTCCTTAAAATCTTGTCATACTCCACTTCTGGGAACATTAGCTGTTCGTTTAGCCCGAAGTTATAATTGCCCCGCCCATCAAAGCCCTCGCGGCTAAGCCCTCGAAAGTCTTTCACACGCGGCAGTGCCACTGAGATGAGTTTGTCTAAAAAGACAAACATATTGTTTTTGCGCAAGGTTACCATAACGCCCACAGGAAAGCCCTCGCGCACCTTAAAGCTGGCAACTGACTTTTTTGCCTTTGTGATGAGTGCCTTTTGCCCGGCTATTAGCGAGATGGTGTCCGCGACATTTTGAAGCACCTTTGTATCTTTGGCTAAATCGCCCGCACCCACGCTGATGACGACTTTTTCAAGGCTTGGCACTAGCATAGGATTTTTAAGCTCAAATTCCTTGGCGAGTGCTGCCTTGATTTCTTTGTTATATCTTTCTTTTAGCCTTATCATTTTACACCTTTGCTACATTTGAAATGTCCATAGGCATTTCTTTGTTGATAAAGCCGCCGTTTGGGACCTTATCGCTTGGTTTGACAGCCTTTTTAGCGAGTTTGCAGCCCTCCACGACAACCTTGCCTGTTTTTGGGAAAACCGCTAAAACCTTGCCCGTCTTGCCCTTGTCGTTGCCCGCGATGACTTTTACCTCATCGTTTTTTTTGATTTTTCTTTTCATCACAAAACCTCCGGTGCTAGGGATACGATTTTCATAAAATTCGCATACCTTACCTCACGCCCCACAGGACCAAAGATACGAGTGCCGATGGGTTCTTTTTTATTATCCAAAATCACAGCCGCATTTTCATCAAAGCGAATGAGAGAGCCGTTGTCTCTGTGAATTTCTTTTTTCGTGCGCACTATGACGGCTTTTACCACTTGCCCTTTTTTAACCTTGCCGTTTGGCAAAGCCTTTTTCACAGAAGCCACGATGACATCGCCTATGGAGGCGTAGCGTCTTTTGCTGCCCCCCAAAACCTTAATGCACATCAATTCTTTCGCGCCGCTGTTGTCCGCCACAGCAAGCCTAGTAAAACTTTGTATCATCACTCAACTCCTGTGGCAAGCACGGCTTTAAGCCTAAAAGACTTGCGCTTTGAGATGGGGCGGCACTCCAAGGCAAGCACGGTGTCGCCGATTTTGGCTGTGTTTTTCTCATCGTGGATGAGGTATTTTTTAAAGCGTTTGACTATCTTGTGATACCTTGGATGCACGACTTTGCGCTCTACCAAAACGCTGGCGGTTTTATCGCCGCTTTTTTGCACCACAACGCCTTGAATTTCTCTTTTGAATGTCATTTTTTGTCCTTGTTTAAGGCATTTAACGCCGTGTTTATGCGAGCTATGTTTTTGCGCGTAAGCCCTATTTCTTTGGGGTTTGTAAGCTGCATAGTTTTAAGCTTTTGCCTCTTTTCAAACAAAAGCAACTTCTCGTCTTTGAGCATTTTATTTAGCTCGGCTTTGGTTTTATCTTTAAGCTCAGTATATTTCATTTTGACTCTCTCTTGTGATGAATTTGCTCTTAAATGGTAGCTTGTGCATCGCTAAATTCAGTGCCTCGCGCGCCATAGCCTCATCCACGCCCGTCATTTCAAACAAAATCCTGCCCGGCTTGATGTTCATAACCCATTCCTCGACTCCGCCTTTACCCTTACCCATACGCGTTTCAAGGGGTTTTTTGGTGAGCGGCTTGTCGGGAAAAACGCGTATCCAAGTTTTGCCCTGCCTTTTTACAAAGCGCGTTAGTGCTATACGCGCAGCCTCGATTTGGCGGGAATTCACGCGCCCTGCCTCGATGGCTTTGAGCGCATACTCGCCAAAGGTAAATTCAGCCCCGCGACAAGCGTAGCCGCGGTTTCGCCCCTTCATTTGCTTGCGATATTTTGTGCGTTTTGGCATTAACATTACTTACTCCTTCTCGTGCGTCTGGGCTTTTTCGCCTCGTCATTTTCGCTTTTTTCAGCCTGAACGCCCTTTTGTAGAATTTCGCCCTTAAAAATCCACACCTTAACCCCTATGTTTCCATAAGTCGTGCGCGCCTCGGCAAAGCCGTAGTCGATTTTTGCGCGCAAGGTGTGAAGCGGCACTCGCCCCTCCAAATACCACTCAGTCCGCGCTATCTCAGCACCGCCCAAACGCCCAGCCACGCATACTTTGATGCCCTTTGCGCCGGCTTTTTGTGCGCCTTGGATAACCTTTTTCATCGCGCGGCGAAAGGCTATGCGCTTTTCAAGCTGAGTGGCAACGCTCTCAGCTGCTAATTGTGCGGAGGCGCCGGCTTTTCGTTCCTCTTTTATGTTTATGGTGATGTCCTTGTTGATGAGTGCGATGAGCTCGTTTTTTAGCACATCCACATCAGAGCCCTTTTTGCCGATGATGATGCCCGGACGCGCTGCCACAACGGTTACGCGTAGTTTTTTGGCAGTCCTTTCTACCAAAATTTGCGAAATGCCTGCGTAGTAGAGTTTGCGCTTTAAAAAGGCGCGGATTTTGTAGTCCTCGCCTATGTTTTCGGCTAAATTCGCCTTGGTTGGAAACCACCTTGACTCCCAGTTTCTATTGATGCCAAGCCTCATTCCTATCGGATTTACTTTTTGTCCCATATTTAGTCTTCCTTTGTAGTTTCGGGCTTTTTAGCCGCTTTTGGTTTTGAATTTTCTTTTGAATTCTCGGCTTTTTGTGAATTTTCAGCCTTTTCAGCTTTTGAATTTTCAGCTTTTGGGGTTGAATTTGACTTTGAATTCACGCTTTTGGCTGAATTTTGAGCTTTGGCGGCTGAATTTTTTGCTGAATTCTCGCTAGAATTCACGGCTTTTGCTGAATTTTTAGCTGAATTTGCGCCCTTTTGTGAATTTTGCTTTGAATTTTTGCTAACGGCAGCGGTTTTCGCCTTTGAATTCACGCTAGAATTTGCTAAATTTGCGGCTGAATTCTCGCTAGAAATTTTTGCCTTTTTGCCTTGAATTTCAGCGTTTTCCTCCGCCTTGCCCACTATAACCAAAATGTGTGAATTTGGCTTTCTTATACGGCTAGCACTGCCGCGGGCTCGGGGTTGAAAGCGTTTTAGCACGCTTGCCGCATCGACACGGCAGCTTAAAACCTGCACCTCGTTCGCCTCAAAGCCGCCGTTTGCAACCGCGCTAGAAATGGCGTTTGCGATGAATTTTGCGCCCTTGTTTGGCATAAATTTCAAACTCGCCATCGCAAGTTCGGCGTTCATACCCTGCACCTGCCGCGCGATGAGGCGTGCTTTGGTGGGAGACAGCCTAATGTGCTTTATCAATGCTCTACTCATACTCGCCCCCTACTTGCCGATTTTCTTTTGCACGGAGCCTTTGTGCCCCTTAAATGTGCGCGTTGGGGCGAATTCGCCCAGCTTGTAGCCTATGTGATTTTCCGTAACATAAACGGGGATGAAACTCTTGCCATTATGCACATTAAATGTCAGCCCTATCATATCTGGCACTATGGTGCTGCGGCGACTCCAAGTCTTGATGGGCTTGTTGTCGTTCGCTTTTTTGGCTGCTAGGACCTTTTTCATCACGCATTTGTCGATGAAAGGACCTTTTTTTAATGACCTAGCCATTTTATTTTCCCTTTCTTCTTGAAATTATGAGCTTGTCGCTCGCCTTTTTGCGGCGAGTTTTAAAGCCCTTGGTTGGCTTGCCCCAAGGCGTTACGGGGTGTCTGCCTGAATTTTTCTTGCCCTCGCCGCCGCCGTGTGGATGGTCTACCGGGTTCATCGCCGAACCACGCGTTTGCGGGCGAATTCCGCGGTAGCGGTTGCGACCGGCTTTGCCTATGGTAACATTTGCCCACTCTTCGTTGCCCACCTCGCCTATGCTAGCCATACATTCTGCTAGAATTTGCCTCATCTCCCCGCTAGCAAGGCGCAAGATGACATATTTTTCTTCCTTGCCCATAAGCTGCGCGTAGGCACCTGCTGAGCGAATCATCTGTCCGCCTTTGCCCGGCTTTAACTCTACATTATGCACTATGGTGCCGATGGGGATGTTTTTTAGCTTCATCGCGTTGCCCGGCTTTATGTCAAGCCCACTTTCAGCAGCTGCGACTATATCGCCCACTTTCAAGCCCTTTGCGCCCAAAATGTAGCGTTTGTCGCCGTCTTTATAAGCTATAAGTGCGATGCGGCAGGTGCGGTAGGGGTCGTATTCGATAGCCTCCACTCGCCCCTCGATGCCAAATTTGCGGCGTTTGAAGTCGATTATGCGGTATAGTTTCTTTGCCCCTGCTTGTTTGTGGCGGCTTGTGATGCGCCCGTAGCTGTTGCGTCCGGCACTTGCGCCAAGTTTTACGAGTAGCGAGCGCACGCTAGGCTTTGCCGTGATGTCCTCGCTGCTTAGCCCTGTGATGTATCTGCGGCTTGGGGTGTAGGGTTTGTAGGTTTTAATCGCCATTTTAAGCCTCCATATTTCCTAAGCTAGCCCCCTCAGGCAGCTTGACATAGAATTTTTTGTAATCATTCCTAACGCCCAAACGCTGACGAAATCGCTTCACCTTGCCATTTACGCGCAGTGAATTCACGCTTTTGGGCACCACGCCAAAATACTCTTTAAGCACGGCTTTGAGGCTGTTTTTAGTCATCTTGGGCGAGGTTTGTATGACTACAACGCCCTTTTCTTGTAGGTTTAAGCTCTTTTCAGTGTAAAGAATCGTCTTTATATCAGTAATGTCCGCCATTTTAACCCTTTATTATTGATTCGTAAGCTGAATTTTCCACTATCACGGCGTTAAAAACGCTCAGCAAATAAGCATTTACCTCGCTTACATCCACCACATAGCAGTTTGCCAAATTCCTAAACGCCAAAAGCGTTTTTTCATCCAGCAAATCCTTAACTATGAGCGCGTCTTTTAGTCCCAGCCGCTTGATGATGGCGTTTGCGTCCTTTGTCTTGCCGCTCTCCACGCTGATACTAGGGACGATAAACAGCGCGTTCGCCTTTGCCTTGTCCATTAGGGCGCGTTCAAAGGCTAGTCTTTTTTGCTTTTTATTGACTTTTTGGAAATAATTTCGCGTGTTTTTGGGACCAAAGGCAACGCCGCCGCCCACCCAAACATTCGTGCGCGTTGAACCAGCCCTTGCGCCCCCACGCCCCTTTTGGCGCCAAGGCTTTTTGCCCCCACCACTAACCTCGCTGCGGTTTTTGGTGTGGGCGGTGTTTGCGCGAAGTGCTGCCATATAGGACTTTACATACAAGTAAAGGTTGTGCGGGTTGATTTTATCAAACTCCGCAGGCAGTGCGGATTCGCTGGTTTTTTCAAATTTTTCGTTTAAAATTATAGCCTTGCTCATTTTGCTATCCTTATCTTGCCAAATGCGCCGTTGTGTCCGGGCACCGCGCCTTTTAGCACGAGAATTTTATTGCTCTCATCATAAGAAACAAGCTCGTTTTTCACGCTCACTAGCACATTTCCAAAGTGTCCAGCCATTTTCATACCCGGCTGCACGCGCCCCGGCCACTCTCTGTTGCCGATGGAGCCGTGCCTGCGGTGAAAACGCGAGCCGTGAGATTTAGGTCCGCCTGCAAAGCCGTGCCTTTTCATCACGCCGCTGTAACCGCGCCCCTTGGAGTTGAAACTCACTTTTAGGATTTTTGCCTCTTTTAATGGAGCCTCGTCAATGTCGCCCGCTTCGGTGTTTGCTACCTTTAAATTCGCAAAGCGGTTGAATTCAGCCGAGAGTTTGAATTTTTTTTGCTGTCCTGCCACGCATTTGTTCGCTCGCTTGCCCTTGGCGTAAGCCACGAGTGCCGTGCCGTCCTTTACCTCGCACACTTTGGTGCTAACAAGGCGCAGCAGCGTAACGGCGAAGCTAGGATTTGCGATGACCCTGCTCATCCCTATCTTTTCGACTATATATTCCATAAATTCTCCCTTACTTGCCCATAGCTCGCACTTCTACGCTCACTTCTGGCGCCAAATCAAGCTTTGTCAAGCTATCCACCGTGTCAGGCGTGGCAGATACGATGTCTAGCATCCTCGTGTGGATGCGAAGCTCGAACTGCTCGCGCGAGTCTTTGTTTATATGCGGCGAACGCAAGACCGTGTAGCGTTTGATGTGGGTTGGCAGCGGCACAGGACCCCTTATATCAGCACCCGTGCGCTTGACAGCCTCCACTATGGCTGCGACTGTTCTGTCTAAAACTCGGTGGTCGTAAGCTTTGAGCTTTAACCTTATCCTTTCCATAAACTATCCTTTACAAAGAACTCGTTAGACAATGCTAACCAAAATTTAGCTAAATTCTAGGCTTTTTTGCTAGAATTTTGGGCTTTATTTCGTTAAGAATTCTAGGCTTTTAGCCATATTTTGCTAGAAAATTCTAGGCTTTGCTAGCCCTATTTGCTAGAAATTTCTAGGCTTGCCAGCCCCTCACTAGTCCACTAAACTAAATTTCGTTAGACATTTCTAACCAAAAAGAAAAATGCGATTGTAGTAAAATCCGCCTTTAATGTCAAGGCTTAACGCGCGAATTTTTAAAATTTTTTCCTTTAAAAAAGGATAAAAATGCGAATTTTGGCGTGGGGTTTTTGTGAATTTTATGAATTTTGGAAATTTTTTAGAATTTTAAGGTTTAAAATTTATGATTTTTAGCAAATTTGCAAATTTTCGCACAAATTCAGCCCAAATTTTCCAAAACTGCCAAAAAATTCAGCCAAATTTGCCCAAAAATTCACAAATTTCGCCCTAAATTTTTACTCTAAATTCTCCACACACTCCGCAAAGATAAATTTGTGTTCGTCTGGTAGTGCGGCAAACACGGCATTTGCAAGCTTTCGTATCTCCCAAAGTGCGCTTTTGCCGCTTCGCAGCTGCAAAAAATTCTGCAAAGCCCGCGCGTTGATGGTCCAAGTAAGCTCGGTTTTGTAGCACTCCACGAGGCAGTATTTGGCGATGTCAAGGCTGATGCTGCTTTGCAAAATCACGCGCAGGTTTTCAAGGGCGGCGATGCTCGCGTTATCAACCTGCTCGTTGCCGCTTAAAACTAGGTATTTGCTCGCCCTTTCAAAGTCGCCAAGCGTGAATTCAGGCTCGTTTCGCAGCTCTTTGAGCGTGTAACGCGTGGATTTTACGCTAAGGCTGGCGTGGCGATGGCGCGCGAGTTCCTGCAAACACGCCCTTGAAATGCCCTGAATGTAAAAGGTGTAGCTTAGGTGCTCCAAGGTCGAGGCGTGCTTGAATTTGTTGCCCACGCGCTCGATGAGTTCTTTGTCCGCGTCCCCACCGCCATCGCCCTTTGCGAAGCTTTGCCAGCAGGTGCGGATGGCGTGCGAGCAGATTTTTAGCTCGGTGAAATTTAGCAGAGTGATTTGCATTTTTTGTCCTTTTTTATTATAAATTTGCTCTTTTTCAAAAAAAAGCATTGATTCGTCATTCTGAGCCTGCGACAGCAGGCGAAGAATCCATAAATTCGTGGATTCTTCGCTACGCTCAGAATGACGAATATGGGACTTTGTCTAAAATCAATACTTTTTTTGAAAAAGAGTCTATAAATTTTTGCACCAAGATTTGCAAAGGTTGGATTGCCTCGCGGTTTTAAAAGCGGCTTTTTAAAAGCGCTCGCAATGACGAATTTCCCCAAACTTCCGCTGAAAATTTATAAAAATTTCACAAAATTCCCCAAATTTTCCGCAAAAATTCACGGCTCAAAGCGCCAAAATCGCCTATTCAGCGGTTAAATTCGCCCATCAAAGCGGCGTAAATTTACCACTTAAAAGGCGAAGTTCCCTTTTTGCCGCCCTCATCCGCGAAAGGCTCTATCTCAAAGTCCGGCACGAGCGGCGTTGAGGGCATTTTGCCCTTGTTTGTCAGCCCACTAGCCGCCGACAAGCCGCTCTGCTTGCGTTTGCAAAGCTGGTCTATGTATGAACCCGAGTTCCCGCAGGGCTTTTGCTCGGCTGCGTGGGCGACAAAAAGCCCCAAAAGCACCGCCACGCCGATTTTGCCTACACTCATCGCGCCCTCCTTTCGTGAGGCTATGATAGCACAGAAAATATAACTTTTTGCTAAAAAGGTAAATTTTTTGGGGATTTTTTAAATTTATCGTTGCGAGGCTTGATGGGCTGCTTGTCATTCTGAGCCTACGAAGTAGGCGAAGAATCCATATTTTAGTTAAAGTTGCTTTTAGTTTTTTTATGGATTCTTCGCTGCGCTCAGAATGACGAAAGGCGGCAAATCCCCAAAAATTCGCACTCCGTAAATTCAAAACCCCATAAATTCCCCAAAAATTCGTGCGTTAAAAAAATTTTCTTAAAATAAAGCCTTAAAAATTCGTATTTCGCAAATTTAAAAACCCATAAATTTCCCAAAATTTCGCGGCTCATTTGGCATAAAATGCGTTTTATAGTGGCAAAATGGGGTATTATCGGCAAGGGTTGAAAAAAATTTACACAAAAATTTCACAAATTTTCAAAAAATTTGCAAATTTTTTGAAAAATTCCTTGACAAGATTAAAAATTTAAGTTAATATGGCACAAATCATTTTACTTCAACGAAAGGACAAAAAATGCAAAATTCAGCATTTTCGCACTTCGGTGCAGGTTTCGGGCAAAAGGGCGCGACAAATTCAGTGGCTGCGGATTTCACTACTGCTTCAAAGGGCGGTAAAATGACACTTTCGCAAGCAAAATTAGGCAAAAGTGGCGTGAAAAAGGGATTGCGGGCTTTGTCTCTCTCTCTCTCTCTCTCTCTCTCTCTCTCTCTCTCTCGTAGCGTGTTTGGGGCTTTTTAGTCCTGTTTTCGCAAATAATACCACAATAGCCGATGCGGATAGATTTGTAGGTTTGCAGCCAAAATCAGATGGAACAAATGGCACTCAAACCTCGCCCGGAGAAAAAACTTTTAGCAATAATAATGACAAATTGCTTAAATATGGCATAAATAATTTTGCCGTTGTAACCGTGGATGTGAATGATATAACTTTTAACGGCAACATAATAAACAATTATAATGAATTTAATATCAACACCGGCAAAAAGGTTAATGTCAATACATTTTATAATGGCGTAAATGAAACTAGACAAAATATGATTGATAAATATAAAACCTACTACAACGCGGACATTGCAGGCTACAACGCTGGTTCAGTTACTAACGCTGGCGAACTTACCTTTAAAAAAGACTTTTACAACGACTACGGCAGTAGCTTTACAAACAAAAGCGGCGGCGTGGCGACATTTAACGGCGTTTTTAATAATAAAAACACCGACACTACCAAAACCACTACTTTCACAAACGAAAGCGGCGGCACTATAAATATCAACGGCACGACTGCGACAAACGGAGTCGGCGGGACTATCCTAAACAGCGGCACTTTCAACAGCAATAAAGTGCATTTTAAAAATGCTGGTGAATTTAAAAACGAAAGCGGCGGCACTGCGAACTTTGGCAAGGTTTTTGCGACAGAGACAGACAAAGGCATTACGGGTAGCGTTGCCACAGGCTTTGAAAACACAGGCACGCTAGATAATGCAGGCACATTTTATGGTGCAGTGGCAAACGCTGGCACTATAAATGCAAGTGGGACTTTTAACGACAAGATAGAAAATGGCAGACTTGGTGCCGCCACTATAAACGCCACAGGTGCGACATTTAATGGCGTAGTGGATACTTACAAAGGTTCAACGATAAATATCAAAAAAGGCGAGAAAGCAACTACCTTTGCCGAAAATTTGACAAATAGCCAAGGGGCAAGCTTTCACAACGAGGGCAGCGTGGAATTCAAAAAGGCATTTTCAAACTATGGCACTTTCACAAATACCGCTGATAGTTCTACCATAGTAAATACAACCGCTACCTTTGATAAGGGCGGCACGGCGACAAACAGCGGAACTATGGTGTTTAATGGTGCTGTGAATTCTACTATGGATGATTTCGTAAATGACGGCACGATGACTTTTAACGGCGGCACGGCGACATTTACTAGGACAATCAATAATACAAATACAGCCGTGAAACTTACAAACAACAAAGAGTTGAATTTAAATGGGGCGACATTTAGCGGAGAAATCGCTAACAACGCCGCACTTAATGTCAAGGACTCAAAGCTAGGCACGCTTTCGACTACTGAAAATTCAGTGATAAATATCCAAGCAAGTGCCGAAAACAAAAAAACCACTTTGGGTTTTTCGCTAAAAACGACAGAAAACAACGGCAAATTTTCAGTGGCGGAGGGTGCGAATGTCGAGGTCGCACGGGACTTTAAAAACAATGCCGAATTTGAAAACAAGGGAAGCATTACTTTAAATAAGTATTATTTGTTTAGCAATGCTGGCACTTTTACAAACTCTGGCACCTTTACGAATAATAGCGGCAATGCCTTTACAAACGCTGGCGAACTTACAAATTCAGGCACTTTCACAGGGGCTATAACAAACAGCGGCACTGCTAGTGTAACAGGCGGTAGCGTGGAAACGCTGACAAACAAAGCTGGCGGTGTGGCTAGTGTTTCAAATGGCAAGGTTAGCACACTCACAAACAACGCAAGCGGCACGGCAAATATCAGCGGCGGCGAAGTGGTAACGCTAGACAATAAAGCAGAGGCGACAGCTACTATTTTGGGGACTGCTAAGGTTAGCACGCTGACAAACAGCGGCACCATAAACGCAAAGGGTGGCGAATTTGGCGGTAAAATTACCACAGCGGCAAATTCAGCCATAAATGTAAGCGGTGCTGCGAAATTCACGGACGCCTTTGAAAATGCGGCTAACGCTAAATTTAATGTCGCAAATGGCGGCAGTGCTGAATTTAGCAAAGCCGTTACAAACAAAGGCGAAATGTCCGTAAATGGCGGTGTGCTAAAAACAAGCGAAGCCTTTACAAACAGCGGCACGCTCGCAAATAGCGGCACTATCACAGCGAGTGAATTCACAAACAGCGGCACGCTGAAATTCTCCGCCGCAAACAATGCGTTAGGCAAGGTAGTCGCCACGACTTTCAAAAATGAAAACGGCAGCGTTGAAGTCGATACCACAGGGCTGCATTTAAACCAAGAGTTAGTATTTATCGACAGCACAAGCATTTCAGGGCTTGAAAACAAGGTTACGATAAAAAGCAGCGACAAATACGACTACAAAGAGGGCGAGGGCAAATTGCGTTTGACAGGCTTTGAAAATCTAGGCGCAGACACAAATCACAACGCCATTCAAAACGCCATAGAAGCAGCCGTTTTAAGCACTAATAAACAAATGAGCAAGGCACACGCAAGGCAAGCCATAAAGGATACCGAGTCGCACATCAAGCAAAGCGTCATCGCACAGCCTAAAACTATGCTAAACGCTATCAAGGCAAACGCCATAAACACGCCCTTGCAAGCAGCTTATGTCGCAAGGCTTACCGCAAGCAGCGAGGCTATTTTAAGCGATGCTGGGGAATTTGTAAATCCCTTGCAAAGGACGACAGAGACGCAGTTTTTCCTAACCCCCTTTGGCGGCGCGCTTAATGGCAACGAAGTCAGCGGCTCGGTGCTTGGCTTTTCGCTGGGGCTTACTCACATAGGCGAGGACTACATAGCACAGGGGCATTTTAGCTATGCAAATGGCGACAGCACGCAGGATTTGGCGACACAAAGCACGGACACTAATGGCAACCTTTTCCAAGTGGGCGCATTTACTAGGCTGTTTTTCCTAGAAAAACTCGAAACAGACATAAATTTAAACTTCTTGCTGGGCGCTTTCAAACTTGACAACACTTGGAATTCAAATTCGGGCGTAGAAAGCTCAAAGGCGAATTTCAACAATTATCAAGGAAATTTGGGCGTGAGCGTGGGCTGGCGTTTTGGCGAGAATTTGAGCTTTAAGCCTTATTTGGGGCTGCAAGGGCACTACGAGAGACAAGATGAATTTCACTTTGACAACCTGCAACTTCACAGCGAAGCCTACAACACAGGCTTGCTGGATGGGCTAGTGGGCGTTGAGGGGCGATATATCTTTGAGGGCGGCAACTTCATTTTCGTGGGGGCAAGCTACCAAAACAAACTCTACAACTCGCATAGGGAAGTCTTTATGCGCGTGGCTGATAATGAAATAAGCTACGAAAACGAAAGGTATGATAGCATAATCGGCGCAAACATAGGCGCACGCGTGCTAAACCTAGGCGCGTTCAAGCTCGATGTGGAGGGCGTTTATAAGCACTACAACACAGGGCTGAACTACTATGGCGGCAGTTTGAGCGTGCGAGTGGGGTTTTAATTTAATTTAGTGTTTGGGGTGTGGATTTTTAAAGCCCTTTTAAATGGTGTTTAAAAGGGCTTTAAATGTTTTTTTGGGCGTGGTGTTGCTTTAAAAAAGGCAACGCCCTCGCCGTCATTGCGAGGCGTGGTTTTGCCACGCCGAAGCAATCCACGAGATAAATTCACGCTTTTTCATAAGTGGCGTGAATTTTTTGGGGTTTTTTATTAAAAACACTAGAAATTCACGCCCTTTTCATAAAGCACACAAAAATCGCCGAGTTTCGTCATTGCGAGCGAAGTGCGGTAGCACGAGCGTGGCAATCCATTGTCAAAAAAGCTGTGGAATTTACCATTTTTTGAAGTGCTTTTTAAATTCACGCCTTTTTAAAATAACAAAGGCTAACAGCGGGCAGAGTGTGGATTGCCACGCTTCGCGCAGTTGCGCTTGCTCGCAATGACGGATTACCTTGTCATTCTGAGCCTAGCAATGCTAGGCGAAGAATCCACTTTTGAAATTTAGGCATTCTTTGCCATTCGTGGATACTTCGCTGCGCTCAGTATGACAAATTCAGGGCTTTTTAAATCTCGCTGCAAAAACCCACAACAAAGTATCCAAAAGCAAAAAGCCTCCATAGTGCGTTCTCCTTTCAAAAAAAATTTTTTTGGATACTTTGCTGTGGGTTTGGGTTTTTGGGCGTGAATTTAACTTAAAAACGCGATAAAATCGCGTAGTAGATTGCTTCGCATTCTACGAATGCTCGCAATGACGGCACTTTTTATAAAGTTTAGCAAATTTTATTCGATTAGCCCCCAAAAT
>CAVJSG010000016.1:14886-17306 GCA_963651895.1 Campylobacteraceae bacterium | reverse complement strand
CCAAAATCCATAAAAAGAGTTAGGTTTTGAAAAAACCCGCACAAATCCCTATAAATTCACACTTCCCCCAACATCACTACCAGTTAGATATTTATAGGTGTCTTAAAATTAAAAAAATCAATTACCAAGATTTTTTTCTATATAAAAGCTGATTTTATCGCTCTCGCCGCTTTGCGAGATGATGAAAAGTTCGTATTTGCCGCTGCTTAAATTTAGTGCGTGGCTTTTGTCCGTGCCCTCAAAAATCAACGCGCCGTTTAGATACCAAAACAGCCTTTCGCCGCGCAGATTTGCCACGCGCACGATGAGGGCGTTTGCGCCGTGCAAATCGCGCGTAGCCACTATGCGTAGGGCGTTTTTGGGGTATAAAATTTTGACATTTTTGCTGCTATCAAGGCTGATTTTCGCTTCGCTAAAAAACGCCAAAGCGTTTTCGGGTAAATTTAATTTTATCGCACTTTTAGCACGCGCAAAGTCCCTATCCAGCGAGTTTAGCTCGCGCCCGTTAAATTCATAAACCTTTTTTAAAAATGGCGAAACGCGCAAAGCCTTCGCCTCGCTTGGATAAAGCGTTTGTGCGCCGCTTACATTTAGGTCGTATCGATAACCTGTCGCAGCGTCTATTTTAAGGGGCTTTACGCCACTTTGCGCGAAAGGCTCATTTGTGTCATCAAGCAGCCCCAAAAGCTCAAAAAAAAGCTCCCCCGCCACGCTTATGCCGAATAAATTCGCGTTCGCCTCGCCCGTGAAATTACCCACCCACACACCCAAAGTGTAGCGCGGCGTAGTGCCCATAGCCCAAGCATCCTTGCGCCCATAACTCGTGCCTGTTTTCCACGCCACAAGCTTTTGAGCCACATTATACTGCTCCAAGCCCGCTCTTTTAAGCTCTTGCAGCGTATCAAGTGTGAGATAAGCCGCGCCGGGGCTAAAAATTTGCTGAATTTTGCTTGAATTTTCGCTCAAATTTTCATCTCTTAAAAATGACAAAGGCGCCATTTTGCCGTAGTTTCCAAGCGCTAGGTAAAGTTTAATCAAATCCGCCAAACTCATTTCTTTGGTGCCTAAAATCAGCGAAAGCCCGTAACGCGCGTAATCCTCGTCCTCAAAGCCTGTGAATTTTTTAAGCTCAAAAAAGAATTTTTCATAGCCATAAGTCTGCAAAAGGCTCACGAAAGGCACATTTAGCGAGCGTTGCAGGGCTTCCTTTGCGCGCACCAAGCCATAATACTTTTTGTTCGCATTTTGGGGGCTAAAATTCGCAAAAAAAGTCGGCACATCAAGCAGGAGCGAGTCGGCGCAAATTAGCCCCTCATCGATGGCAAGGGCGAACAAAAAGGGCTTTAAGGTCGAGCCCACGCTGCGTTTGGCGATGACGCCATTTACCTGCCCCAAATTCTCATCATAAAAGTCCTGCGAACCCACATAGGCTAGGGCTTTGTAGCTTTTGGTGTCAGCTAGTAAAACGGCGACATTTTTGATGCCTTTTTCGTTTAAACGCGCAGCGAATTCTTTGGTTTTTTGCTCAAATTTCACTTGCAAATTTTTATCAATGTTCTTATCCAAACTCGATACCACCTGCCTTTGCTCGTCATTTAAAAGCTGCACCGCTAAATGCGCGGCGTGATTTTTGCGCGGCTTAAAACGCGGCAAAGGCTCGGCTAGGGCGAGTTTGAGGCTTGTTTCGTTAAAATAATTTTTCTCAAAAAGTCGGCGCAAAAGCCTGTCGCGCTTGGCTTTGAGCGTGGCTTTGTTTTTTTCTAAATTCATTAGCCCGGGCGCATTTGGCAGCACCGCTAAAAGTGCCGCCTCGCTCCAAGAAAGCTCGCGGGGGTCCTTGTCAAAATAAAACAAAATCGCAGAGGCAAAGCCTACAAGATTTCCCCCGTAAGGCGCGTTGTTTAGATAAAGGCGCAAAATCTCGTTTTTTGAAAGTGCAAAGTCAAGTTTTATGGCTTTTATGATTTCGCTAAATTTGTTTAAATAGGTGCGTTCGTTTTTTTCAAAAAGCTTTACAACCTGCATAGAAATGGTGCTTGCACCGCTTTTTTTAGCGCGCGTGAAATTCTTAAAAAATGCGCGCGTTAAGGCAGAAAAATCAACCCCAAAATGCGAGTAAAAGTCCTTATCCTCATACTCTATGACGGCGATTTCAAGCCTTTTTGGGACAGCTTTTGCGCTTAAATGCCACTGCTCGCTTTCATTTATAAAGGCACTTAAAATCTGCTCGTTTTTATCTAGCAAAACCTTGCTATAACGGCTCTCAAAGCCCTTTTGAAGTGCGTTAATATCAAAGGAAAAATATATAAAAAGCACACTTAAAAAAACGCTAAAAAAAACAAAAAATGCGGTGAATTTTAGGTAATTTTTGAGCGTGAATTTAAATGAAAATTTGGATTTTAAATTTGCATTTTTTGGTG
>CAVJSG010000016.1:10380-14876 GCA_963651895.1 Campylobacteraceae bacterium | reverse complement strand
GGGGCAGAAAATTCACAAAATTTTTAAAATTCACGCCCTTAAAAAAAGCGCAATTTTTCGCCCAAATTTTTGAGTAAATTCCGTGAATTTTTGCGCCAAATTCACGGAATTTTTTTATGATTTCTCTCAACTACTGCCCCACTACAACGGCTTTGCCCTCGCTTAACGCTTGGAAGTTATCATCATACATAGCCTCTACAAAGGCGCCTGAGAGCGTGTATTTGCCGGGCGTTACGGCGTTTAGCTTAACATAAAATTGCTTGCTTTCGCCGCTATTTAAGTCAAAAAACCACATAATTTTATCGTCCCTAACATCGATGAAATCATAGCTTGAACTTCGCGCAAAGCTTGGTGCATTGTATCCCAAAAGTGTGTTTGCTACCTCCCAGCCGCTTGGCAAAATTTGCGTTAATGCAAGGTTTTCTACGCGGCTAAAAGCCTCGCTTGCAAAGCCCACAGAAAGCCTCATATAAAAGGCTTTGGAGCTTTTTAACTCGCTTATTTCAAGCGGCTGTCCCTTTTCGTCTAAAAATTCGCGTTTTATGCTTAAATTTCTGCTAAAAGGTGCGCCAAGTTCGCGCTTTATGCCCTCCACGCCAAAATTCACAAATAAATCTTTTTTCGCACTCACAATGGCTTTGCCGTCCGCAAATTCAAGGCTTTGAAGTGAATTTTGCGTGAATTTTGTGTTTTTTCCACTTAAATTCACGCTTGCATCCATATTTTCGCCCTGCTTTTTACCTGCTAAATCAAGCCCCAAAGCCAGCGCGTATAGCGCGTAGCCCGCACTTTGCGTGGAGAGATAATCACTCGCCTCCAAAGCCGCTGTGATTTCCTTTAAAAGTCCATCGTGGCTTTTGCCATACACGATTTTATAGGCGTTTGCGATGATGGCACTATCGCGCAGAGCCGAGCCGTAGGTGTATGAGTAGAGATTTTTACTTAAATTTGCCTTTGTGGGCGTATTTTGCGAGATTTTTAATGCTATATCCTCCATTCCTGCTAGCTTGTAAGCAGCGGCAAGCTGCCAAAGGCTTGCTGTGTCGAGCTTTTCTTTATGTCGCTCATAAAGCACATTCATAGCCGCTATATTTGGCTGCTTTGCTAGGGCTAGTAAAAAGAGCGAATTTGCTTGATAAATAAGGCTTGAAGCGTGATTTAACGCGTTTTGTTTGATGAAATTTTGCTCATAATTTAACCAGCGATTTAGCAAATTTTGCTGCACAAAATACCCCGCATCCTTTGCCGCAAGCAAGAAAAGACCGGCATAATTGCTGCCCCAAGCATCTGAGTCGCGCCCACCCTGCCAGTAGGCAAAGCCCCCGTCCGCCGTTTGAAAGCCGCTAAATCTTGCAATGGCGGCGTTTATGTTATTTATGATTTTTTGCTTATCTGCTTTGAAGCTGAATTTATCAAGGTAGAGTTGGGGCAAAACCGCGCTAGTGGTTTGTTCTATGCACCCGTAGGGATAGCGGAGTAAGAAATTTAGGCGTTTGTCGAGGTTTAAAATCGGCGTGGGGCTGAGTTTTAGCGTAGCCGTGGTGCTGCCCTTTAAAAAGCTGTCATCCACGCTAAATTCCTTGCTTTCGCCGGCTTTTACCACAAAACTTTCGCTCGAAAAAGTGTAGGTGTTTTTCGCCTTTATGTCAATCTCGCTTTGGCTTTTAAAGCTGTATTTGCCGGCATTTAGCTCAAATTCAAAGTCCTCAACGCCCATTTTATCGTCATTTACCTTGACATCAAAGTAAATGTTTTGCGTGTCGCCGCTGCTAAAATCCACGCTTTTGCTAGTTTGCGCTACTTTTGCGAGCCCGTTTTTAGAATTCACGCGCAGGCTAGCCTTTTTGACATCCTTGTCGATTTTAAAGACTTGCACTAGCAGCTTAAATTCATCGCCCACACGCAAGGTGCGCGGCAGGGTTTCTAGCATTATGGCAGGTGCGCTCACTAGCACTGCCTTGTCCGCAGCCCCGTGTGCGCGTTCATTTGTCGCCACTGCCATCACGCGAACCGAGCCCATATAGGATGGCATTGTGAATTTCACGCGCGCAAAACCCTTGCCATCGCTCTTTGCGGGGGCTTGATAAAGCACCACAGGCTTAAATCTATCCGCCTGCTCGTCCTCTTTGCCCTTTCTAGCGCGGTTCATCGCACTTGCTGAGAGCATCTCGCCACCGCCCGTGGCAAGCACCTTTGCCACCGCCCCGTAGGTTTTGGCGATGATTTTATCGTAGGTGTCAAAGACTTTGAGTTTAAAGCCCGTTTTGGCGTAAAAATGCCCCCAAATGTCAGGCGTTTTGAAATTTGTAAGGCTCAGCAAACCCTCATCCACCACAGCTAGCGTGTAGGTGTAGGGCTTTTTGTCGCTGCTTTGAATTTCTACCTCAAATTCGCTTTGAGGCTGAATTTTCTCAGGTGCTTTTATGTTTAAAACAAGCTTACTCTCAGCGTCTTCCACACGCAGCGGCAGCACCCCAAAAAGCCGCAAAGCCCTGTCATTTTGCCAGCTTTCATACTCTTGCAGCAGGCTCACACTCGCGTAGATATTTGGCGCGAAAGCACGCTCAATAGGCACTTCAAAGCTAGTCGCGCCCTCTTTGCCATCCAAAACAAGTCGTTTTATAATGCCCTCGTTGTTGCTTAAAGTTACGAGTGCGCGTGAATTTTTCGTGCTTTCAAACTCTACCTTTGCCGTTTCGCCTGCTTTGTAGCTTTTTTTATCGCTTTTGATTTTCAGAGCACTTTGCACATCCGCGCTGCTTGGCTCGCCCCAAGAGCTGATATAAAAGCTCTGCCCCACGCTCACGCCGCTTTTAGGCTCGGTTATTTCGATGAACATATCGCCAAAATGCTGCTTGCCAGAAAAGCTTAAATTCACGGGCTTTGAGTCGCTTGTAAGCTCGCCTTGGGCGATGATTTGTGAATTTTTATCTCTTTTTATGGAGCGCAAAAAATCGCTGTGCGAATTATAATCCCACCACCACGAACTGCGGCTTTGATAGACTTTATACTCTAACTTTTTGCCCTTTAAAAGTTGATTTTTCAAATCGCTTACTATGACTTCAAAATTCACGCTTTCGCCCGCGTTTAAATAGTGGTTTTCAAGCTCTTTTATGCCGACAAAAAAATCGTGTTTGCGAAGCTCCACACTAGCGACATTTTTCACGCTTCGCCCGCCCTGCTCGAAAACCTCGGCGTTTATTTTCGCCTCGAAATTCACGCCCACGCTTTCTAAAATGCTACTTCGCAGCTCAAATTTTTCGCTTAAAACGCCCTTTTCGTCCAAAACGCCGTCCCTGTCATCATAGGCATCTAGCATATACAGACTAGGGTTTTCAAAGATAAATTTGGGGTAAAGTTCGTTTTTAAATGGCTTTTTCTTTATGTTTAAAAGCGTGCGCGTTTTTAAAGCACTCGCAGGTGCGCCAAAAAGGTAGTTTGCGGCTATTTTAAAATCCAAATTTTTAGCCTTATTTAAATCGATAAATTCAGGCGTTTCAAGCACTACATTTATGCGGTTTGCCACGACATTTTGCACGAGTAATTTATGCGTGAATTTTTCCCCCGCTATGTCAAAACTAGCCTCGTAAATGCCTGTCTCTGCGCTTTTTTCAAGCTCGATTTTCGCGTAAAAAACGCCATCGCTAATGGGCTCTAATTTCATTTTATCAAAGCCGCCCAAAGTCCTATTTCTAGGGTCTTTGACGCTTAAATGAATGGGGTGATTTATGGCGCCCTTTTCGTTTTTGGCAACCACATTTAAATGCACAGCATCCCCGGGTCTATGCACGCCTCTTTCTGTGTAAATAAAAGCTTTAATCTTGCCTAAATTCACAGCCCCCGCCACATCAAAGCCGTCTGTGGAAAGGGTTTGGTTTAGCTTTAAAATGCTCGTTTGATTGTCCTTGTGGGCGAGCAAAAACAGCACCTTTTCATCGCTTACACTAAGCGTGGCATCGCCGCTGCCATCAGTCGTAGCGGCTGCTATGACTTGATTTTTTTTACTCACAGCCTCGACTTTCACGCCGCTAGCCGCATCCATCGTGGTAAAATCACGCACATTTACGAAAATTTCGCCGTTTATACTCTGCGCACTGAGTGCTAAATTTGAAAAAACTAGGTGCTTGCTTACCTCCGCCCTGCGCCTAAAAAAGTCGTATTTTTGATAGCCTTCAAGCTCGCTAAAATCATAGTCCGCGCCCTTTTCATCATAGCTTAAAGAAAGCACAAAAACCCCGCTTAAATCTTTAAGCGCATCAAGTTTTATCTCATTTTGCACCCATTGATTTTTCTTGCTTTCAAGCTCAAATTCACGCTCTAAAACCAGCTCAGCCGTGTATTCTAGGGCTTCGCCGTCCCAGCCTGAGATTTCACTTTGCGAGCTGCTAAGCTGCTTTTTGGCTTGGAAATTTCGGTAACGCAGGTATTCGGAGAGATTGTTCGCGTAAATTTGATGAATTTTTAGCTTGATTTTCTTGACATTTAGGCTTTTAAAG
>CAVJSG010000016.1:0-10370 GCA_963651895.1 Campylobacteraceae bacterium | reverse complement strand
GCCCCGCTTGGCAAAAACACCCCATCGCTTGAAAAGGCAAGGCTTGGCTCTAAGTCCGAAAAATTCACGCTTGCGCTGAATTCTTTCGCGCTTTTCGTGCCGCCTTTTGTCGCCAGCCCTTGCATAATCTTTATCTCATAATTTTGCCCCACGCTAAAAGCACCCATTAGCCGCACTTTGTTTGCGTTTAGCACCGCGTTAAAGTCTATTTGAGGGCTTATGCGGATGAAATCCTTTAAATTCTGCCTGCCCTCTAACTCCGCGCTAAATTCTAGCTCAATGTCCTTACCATCGCTCTTTGCGGCTTGTAAGGACAGCTCGCCTTTGGCGTTGCTGATATACTCGAATTCCAAATTCTCCGCAAGCCCTAGTTTTCGCTTTTTGAAAGCCAAATTTAGCCTTTGATTTTTATCATTTAGGGCAAATTCCTCGCTTCTTAAAGTGTTTGCTGAATTTTCCCACAAAAGCGTGAATTTTAGGGGCTTGCCGTCCTTTTTCAGCTCAATGCCCTCCCCACTCTCATCCAGCTCAAAAGAGCTATCAAAGCGCACTGCCAGCACGCTTTTATCAATCTCATCTTGAAAAACGGCGTCTTTTATGTTGATTTTTAGCGGCGCGGTTTTGAAATTCAGCTTCACTTTTGTGCCATAAATTTTAAACTCAACCCTGTAACTCTCGTTTGCTTTAAGCAGCAAATTCAAATATATCGCGTTTTCGCGCAGCTCGCTGATAGTAATTTGCGTGTCCTTGCCGTTTAGCTTGGCTTTTAGCTTGCCGTTTTCAACCAGCCCCTGACTAGCCAGCGCCTGCTCGTTTAGCGGGTTTTTGCGCACGAATTCATCGCTAAATTCCACAAACAAATCCTGCTGATACTCCAAAACCCCATTTGTCTGCGCCCTTATGTTTTCGTTTTTGCCATCGCAAGCCGTGAAAAAACTCGCCACGAAAAGCATCGAAAACGCCGCCAAAGCCCCAAAACACCACGCCCTAAAATGAGAAAGCATCATTTGTCCTTTATGAAAAATAAAGGCGCATTATAGCGTAAATTTGGTAAAAAATTTGGGTGTTTTTTAGCAAAGTGTTTGAAAATTTAGAAAAATTGTTTTGAGCGTTATTGCGAGATTTTGCGCTAGCATTAGCAAAAACGCGACAATCCACAAATTGCCAGCTCTTAGACTTGGCAATTTTAAAAAAGGCGTGAATTTAAGTGGTATTTCTTTAAATAGTAAATTCCACAGCTTTTTGGAGTGTGGATTGCCACGCGGTTTTCAACCGCTCGCAATGACGGCTAGCCTAAATTTAACCCCCCAAAGCCAAATTTAAATTCAAAAAAAAGCTAAATTTAAGACACAAAATCTTAAATTTAGCCTAAAAAATTCAGTTCAAATCCCCCAAAAATCCCAAAATTCAAAGCCCAAAAAAGCCAAAAAACAAAAACCCTACTGCTTCAACTGCAACAGCGTGTTTAGCATAGTGTCGCTTGTGGTGATGGTTTTTGAGTTTGCTTGATAGCCTCTTTGTATGACGATGAGGTTTGTCAGCGCGAGTGATAAATCCGCGTTTGAGAGCTCCAAAGCGCCTGATTTAAACGCCCCACGCCCGCCGACATTTGGCGCGCCTATGGTGAGCGTGCCTGAATTTGAACTCACAGCGTAGAGGTTGTTGCCCACATCCTGCAAGCCCGCCTCATTTACGACATTTCCCATCGCGATTTTACCGAGCACCATAGAGATACCATTTGTGAAAGAGCCCATTATATTGCCATCTGAGTCTATGCTCATATTTTGCATACCCTGTTTTAGCACGCCCGGCGCGTAGCCGTCTGTTTGTTGCAGCGAGAGGGCTGAGGTTTGCTCATTGCTCACAAGTCCGTTAAATTCGCCGTTTGCGCCTAAATTCAGCGTTACGAGTTGATTTGGGGCTGAGCCGTTGTTGCCGCTGAATGTGATTTCAGTGGGGCTGTATGAGGTTAGGCTGCCGTCATTGCCAAAGCGGACAGAGCCTATTATAATGTTGTTGCGCCCTGTGCCTGTGTTGTTGAAGGTCGCAGGCTCGTCTATGCGCAAAATCATCTGCCACATATTGCCCCCATCCACCGTGGTCTCGTGCTTGTTCCACTCTACGCGCAAAAGGTGCTTGGTGCCAAGGGAGTCATACATTTCAAGGCTCGTTGAGAATGAACTTAAAAGCATACTTGTCGAGGTTTTCGTGGCGTTTCCTGCGTCTAAATTTCCTTGCAGGGTTTTGAAAAGGTTTGTCAGCGCGTCATTTGAGCTGACTTGTGCCGCCTCGCTGCTGTATGAGCTTGCTTGGAAATACATATTTTTGGCATCAGTAGTCTGTCCTGCGGGTATGGCTAAGGCGGCGGCTATGGTAGTGTTACCATAAGTTCCTGCGGCTAAATTTATAGCACCCGCTGCGTTTTGCATAGTGATATTCCTAGTGGTAGAGGGGTTTGTAATAACATAACGCCCCGAGCTATCAACCGTAACCGTTACGCTGTGATTGACATTGTTCAAATGTCCAAGTGTCCCCACTACCTCAACGCCTGAGCTTGTGTAATCCACGCCATAACGAGCATCCCTTTGCATAAGCTCGCGCAAATCCTCAGTGCTATGAAAACGCCTTGAATTTGTGTTTAGCAAATCCCCTATCAAAGCACCTGCGTAATTGTTTGTGGCGCCGTTGTCGTTAGTTATGTTGTTTAGGTTGTTAAAATCAGCGGGGTTGCTGCTTACAGGGTCGCTCATTGCAGATATAGTAACGGCTGAGGTGCTATACTCATAGCGGTGAGCGGTGATGATTTGCTTTGTGAGCCCTGTTATAGTGGGATTTGTACCAGCCGCATCGCTTATATCTCCATCACCATCCATCCAAGCACTACCTGTGATATTTGGTGTGGCATCAGCTCCGAGTGCCGCGGCAGGGTCTTGATATGCGTTGTTTTGAAAACGATAATCCGTTGCCGCCCTTACGCCAGTAGCACCTACTTGATCGATAGACCAGTATTCGCCCGCTGTGTTAGTATTTCCTACGACAAGGTTTATGTTTTTCATATTGTCCGTGGTGCCGTTAGCGTTTTGGTTTGTAAAGATGAGACTCTTGCCATTTGCCGCCACACTTGCCACTACGCCTGTGCCCGGAGTGGTGCCTTGTGCGGCTGTGTATTGATTTATAAGGGTTACGGCTGCATCAATGCTGTTGATTTGCCCTGTGATAGGCACACCATTAAGGGTAATGTTAAGGGTAGTATTTCTAACACTATCGCCCCAAAAGATGACATTATCTTGCCTACCATTATTTGACGCGTTAAAGGCATTGTTTGCGGTAACGGTAGCACCAGCGACATTTACCGTGTCGCCTTGTTTGGTTTGATAAACCGCATCCTTATAAGAAAACCAAAAACTCTGCCCCGCGCGTAAATTTAGGTTCTCATAAGTCGAGCCGCTATAAACAGAGGCAAAATCCACGCTTTTTTCCGTAATGTCAAGGGCGTTTTTGGAAGTGGTGTAGAATTGATTGTTTAGGCTGCTGTCCTCTGTGGTAGAATTCGCATAAAGCCCGCCGCCATCGACTCGCCCGCCGTGCAAGGCATCAAGGGAGTAAATGTAGCGGCTAGTTTCTTGCGTGATGGTGCGTCCGCTGTTAAGCTGAGCGTTGAGAGAGATGGACGAGCTTGGATTTGCGGGCAAATTCATAGCGGGGTCCCAGCTTAAATTTCCCGGACTCAAAGCCGTGTCAATGCGCCCTGTAACAGCGTCTCGCACCCAGCCTTGCACTATGTAGCCGTTTGAATTTACGAAATTTCCCGCTGCGTCTTGGTTAAACGCCCCGTCTCTTGTGAGGTAGCGCGTCTTGCCGCCGTCATTGCTAACTAGAAAAAAGCCATTGCCCTCAATGGCTACATCGTAGTTGCTGTCCGTCCCGCTAATGGAGCCTTGCGAGTGAATTCGCTGAGTGGCTGCTGCCATAACGCCCAAGCCCACTTGCTTGGCGTTTTTGCCGCCCGCTGTGTCTGTTGGCATAGTGGCTATGGACATAGTCTGTGAAAACATAGTGCTGTAATTCACGCGGGAGTATTTGAAGCCGTAGGTATTGACATTTGCGATGTTATTACCCTCGACATCCATACCGACTTGATGAACACGGAGTCCGGACACGCCAGACCAAAGAGAACGCATCATTTTTTATCCTTTTTTGTAGAAATTTAGGTGCGAGATTTGGCGAGAGCGGGTTTTGGGCTTTTCTTTTGGGCGCTTTTGCCTTTTGAATTTGCCGCTTTTTTTGAATTTAAAGGGCGACTTTTTGGCTGCCGCTTTTTTGGGGCTTTACCGCTTATTTCGTCATTGCGAGCGATTTTGAAAAAACCGCGTGGCAATCCAAATTTCACGCTTTGAAAAAGCGTGAAAAAGCCCCCTCCCTTGCGGAGGGGGTTTGGGGGAGGGTTCATTTTATTGCGAAGTAGTTTTTCACAAAAACTGCGCCAAAACGCCAAAAACCCACAAACCCCAAGCAAAAGCCCTAATTTCAAGGCTTGTTTTCTGCGAAGTCTCGGCATCTACTCAAATCTAGGCTAAATTTCATCGAAAAATTTAAGCCAAGCCCGACGCGACCAGCGAAAATTCCACAATCTACCCTTGAATTCTCGCAAAAAACAAGCCTTGATGAAACCTGCTCTCGTCAAATCTCGTAACTGACGATTTACAAGCAAATGCCGTTCCAAAATTTAGGCTTTTGCTAAAATTTTTCAAAAATCAACGCCGAATTTTGATAAATTTGAGCGAATTTGAGGGCAAAAACAAGCGGTATTTTAGGGCTTTGAGGCGTGGAAAAATGGTTATTTGCGAGTATTTGGGACATAGCGAAAATTAGTGCTTGAAAAAAGGGCAAGAAAATTTTTCAAAGCACGAATTCAAGGCAAAATTTCGCCAAATTTTTACCCCATTTGCCACTATATCAGCTGTTAAACAAAATTTTGTCATTAAAAGCATTGAAATTTAGTTTATGCGTCATTGCGAGGCGGTTTTGAAAAAACCTCGAAGCAATCCATAGAAAAAAGCGAATTTGCTATTATGGATTGCTTCGCTACGCTCGCAATGACGAGATGGGGCGAAAATTCACGCTTTTTAATGCTAAAATTCACAAAAAAACGCTAAAATTCACGCAAAATTCAAACAAAGGACAAAAAATGAGCAAAAAATTCAAAGTCGCCATAGTCGGTGCCACAGGCGCTGTGGGCGAGGAACTCTTAAATGTCTTGGGCGAGCTTGACTTTCCTGTGGAGAGCATTTTGCCTTTGGCGAGTGCGAAAAGTGCGGGCGCGGAGGTTGAATTTAAGGGGCAAAGCTACAAAGTAAGGGAGCTTACCGAGGGCGTTTTCGCGCAAAACCCCGTGGATATAGCCTTTTTCAGCGCGGGAGGTGCGGTGTCAGCGAAATTTGCGCCCCTTGCAGTTAAAGCAGGAGCCCTAGTTATCGACAACACAAGCCATTTTCGTATGCAGGAAAATGTCCCCCTTGTCGTGCCTGAGGTAAATCCCGAGGACATCGCAAAGTGGCGAGCCACAGGCATCATAGCCAACCCAAACTGCTCGACCATCCAAATGGTGCAAGTGCTAAAACCCCTTGACACAGCCTTTGGGCTGGTGCGAGTGGATGCGGCGACCTATCAGGCGGCGAGCGGGGCGGGCAAAGAGGGTATGGACGAGCTCGTGGAGGGCTTGCGCAGCTTTTTTGCCTTTAAGCTAGGCGACTTTGCGCCCGCGACCTTCCCGCATACGCTGGCACTTAATGTCATCCCGCATATCGATGTTTTCGAGCCCAACGACTACACCAAAGAGGAAATGAAAATGGTAAATGAAACGCAAAAAATCCTCCACAAAAGCCTAGAAGTGAGCGCAACCTGCGTGCGCGTGGGGGTCTTGCGAAGTCATAGCGAGGCTCTCACCTTGCATTTTGAGCGCGAAGTGAGCGCACAGCAAGCGCGCGAGGTGCTCGCTGTCGCGCCTAGTGTAGTCGTTATGGACGAGCCGCGCGAGAAAAAATACCCTATGCCACTTTACACGAGCGATACAAATGAGACTTATGTGGGGCGCATTCGGCGCGATATTAGCCGCAAAAATGTGCTGCATTTGTGGTGCGTGGCTGACCAAATTCGAGTGGGGGCGGCGACAAATGCGGTGAGAATAGCGAAAGAGTGGATTAGGCTGCAAAGCTTGTAGCGGCGAATTCTTGCGGACGCTTTTCGGGGAGACGCTTTACGCAAGGCTTACGCCTTGCGCCGCTTGCTTCGCGGACTTCGCGCGGACGAACTATATTGTTCTATCCGCACTCGTCCGCTCGCACAACTCCAAAAATCGCCTCGCAATAATCCGCCTTTATTCAAAACGCACTTCGTGCGTGAAATTCAGGCTTTAAGCCTAAATTTGTGAATTTTGGCGTTAAAAAGCGTGAATTTTCTTTGTATTTTAGTAAATTTGTAAATTTTTGCGCTAATTCGTCATTGCGAGCCTTGACGAAGTCAAGGCGTGGCAATCCACTTTACCAGCTGTTAGCCTTTACCATTTTTAAGAAATTCGCGCAAAATCCAAACCCAAATTCACGCCACGCCTAAAAACCCAAATTAAAACCACAAATTCAAGCCCACAGCCCCCAAAGCCACAAACCAAATCCACGCCCCAAATAAAGCCAAAGCAAAACCCCAAAGCTACATATAAAGCCCGCCATTGACTTTCAGCACTTCGCCGGTAATGTAGCTTGCGTAATCGCTTAGCAAAAACGCCACCGCACTCGCCACTTCCTCAGGCTCGGCAAAACGCCGCAGAGGGATGTTTGCCATATACGCGTCCTTGATTTGCTCGCCCAAAGCCTCCGTCATATCGCTTTTGATGAAGCCCGGCGTTACGCAGTTAAAGCGGATGCCCCGAGCTGCGCCCTCTTTGGCGAAACTCTTGCTCATCGCAAGCATCGCGCCCTTGCTCGCCGCGTAGTTTGCCTGCCCTGCGTTGCCCATTTCGCCGACTATGGAGGATATGCTCACCACCGCGCCAAAGCGATTTTTGCTCATCGCCTTTAAAGCCTCTCGGCAGCCAAAAAACGCCGAGTTTAAATTCGCGTTGATGACAGCCGCGAAGTCCTCGCCTTTCATTCGCAACGCGAGTTTATCGCGCGTGATGCCAGCGTTATTTACAAGGTATGCCAGCCCCCCATCCGCCTCTACTATGGCTTTTACGCCTGCTTCAAACGCCGCCTCATCGCTCGCATCAAAGTTTATGACAGCCGCTGCGCCGCCATTTTGCACGATTTCTCCCTGCAAGGCGTCCGCGAGTTCGGGCTTGGAGCGGTAGTTTATCCACACCTTCAAGCCAAAGCCTGCCAGCACGCGCGCGATGCTTGCGCCTATGCCCTTGCTTGCGCCTGTGATTAGCACATTTTTGCCACTGAATTTCATTTTTCGTCCTTTTTGTGAATTTCGCGGACTCAAACCTCAAAAGTTAGTCCGCCCAAAGCATTTTACCCCAAAATCCTAAACACTCACAACCTTATCTTGCCGCTTAGCCCCTCGTCAATGCTTTCAAGCTCCTGCGTGAGCCGCTTTTGGCACTCCAAAAGTTCTTTGAATTTAAAGCCCAAAAGCACGATGGTGTAGAGCTCGGGCTTGTTTTTGCGCCAATTATAAAGCGTCTTTGTGTCTATGCGTAAAATGCCCGCCATATCGCGCTGGCTGAGCTTTGAGTGGGGTTTTTGCTCGCTCATAAACTTCCTTAAAAAGCAAATTTTCAAGGAAAGGCTAGCAAAATTTACCATAAAAATTAACAAAGGAAATAATGCCACAAACCCCCACAAAATCGGCAATAATTCCTTTGTTGAAAATTAAGTTTGGTTTGCGTAGAATTGCGCTTGAAAATTCATTTTAGGAGGAAAAAGATGAAAGTCTTTTCAAAATTCAAGGTTTTAGGTGTTGCTTTGGCAACTTTGGTGGCTGTGGGTATCACGGCTTGTGGCGGTGGCGAGTCTAGCTCAAAGAGTAGTGTAAGAGAAAAGACTATTGAAGCCATTGTAAAAGAATTTAGTAAGATTAATGGTGTCATAGATAAAGATATGCGAGTTGAATTTTTAAGGACAGAGACATATAGTGGGCAAATCGGTGAACTTGCAGACCACTCATTTATCAATGCAACGCAAAAAGTTCATTTCTACAATAGACACGACCCTTATAAAGCAGAGCCTGAGGAATTGTCATTTTCTGAATTTGACATTACTGTGAATTATATTCCCACTGGGGCTGAGAAATTTAAGCTTGAAGTGCAGATAGGAAATAGTTATCGTTGTTATGCTTGGTTGCCAGAAGGTTCTATTTGGACACTAACATACGCCCCTATCTTTAATGTAAAATCAGGCACCAAGTTAAAAATATATGCAGTGTGTGGTACGCAGTATGATACAGGTGGTTATGCTGACACATTCATACCCTCTGAAATCGAGGTTGGCGAGTCGAGTCCCGGGAGATTTACTAGTTATCTTACCATTCCATTTGCTATCAGTGGGGAACTGTGAAAAAGATTTTATTTGCGATTGCTTTTAGCGTGGTGGGTTTGTGTGCCACTTCCTTACAAGAAATGCAAAAAAAAAGTTAATGAGTAAAATTAAAGCCCTTTAAATTTAGATTAAGGGGCTTTGGTTGGGTTATCGTTAAGAAAGGATAGAAAATGACTGACGAACAAAAGACAAAATGCCACGCCATAATCCACACCGCCGCTGTTGCGTGTGGAGCTGGCAATGCCGTGCCTGTGCCCGGACTTGGCATAGCTGTCGATACAGTCGCGCTTACGACTATGACTGTGTCTTTGGCTGGGGTTTTTGGCGGAGATTTGCCCAAAGAAGCGGCAAAAGGCATTGCTATCGCGGCGATTAAAAAGGTTATGCTTAAACAGCCCATAAAGGTTTTAACCAAAGAGTTGAGTAAGCTGATTCCCTTTGCAGGGCAAGCGGTATCTGCTTCTATAAGCATAGCCATAGTCGAGGCAGCTGGCTGGGCGATAGCCGAGCAACTTTCAAATGAAAACAAAAACAAGGGTTGATTTTAGCTTTATTTAGTCTTGTTTTTAGGTTGCTTGGGTTTGGTGATTTTACCTTTAATGCAGCGTCAATTTACTTGAAAATTTACTGATTTTTTGCAAACTGATTTTTGCAAATGGTGCGAGAATTCACGCCGTGCCGTCATTGCGAGCGGTTTTTTAAGGCGCGTAAAAAATGCAAGTATCTGTCATTGCGAGCGTTGCGAAAGCAATGCGTGGCAATCCATACTCTGATAGCTGTTAGACTTTGCTATTTTAAGAAACGCTTAAAATTTAAAAAACATTTCTAAAATGGCAAATTCACAGCTTTTTAAACAATGGATTGCCACGCAAAAACTCGCTAATGCTCATTTTTGCTCGCAATGACATTTCTTGCATTTTTCGCGCTGTCCGTAAAAACGGCGTGAATTTTATCTAAAATTCGCGTCTTGTGCGATTATGGATTGCTTCGGCGTTTCACGCCTCGCAATGACGAGTTAAGGTGTGAATTTTTCGCAAAGAATTCACAAAATCCAGCAAAAAATTCACGCCAAACTTCGCAAAAGGCGTGAATTTAGACTAAATTTAGGCTTTCGAGCCACTTTCTTATCGTGGCGCGGTTTTCGCCGAAGTTAAAGCGTCTGCCTTGCCTGAAAATCGCGTTTGGGGCGGATTTTTGCATATCGCGCGGGGCGGGGTCTAAATCGCTGCCCCCGCTCGTGCAAAATGGCACTACGATTTTGCCGCCAAAGTCCGCGCTTTCAAGGAAGCTCAAAACGATGTGCGGAGCGGTGTACCACCACACGGGAAAGCCGATGAAAATGGCGTCAAAGCCCGATATGTCGGCGCGGCGCGCGAGTTCGGGGCGGCTGGCTTTGTCCTTGCACTCGATGGTGGTGCGGCTGCGCTCGTTTGTCCAGTCCAAGTCCGACTTGGTATAAGGCACTTTGGGCGCGATTTCAAAGAGCTCGACTGCGGAATTTGCGGCATTTGAATTTAAGCCTGAATTCGCGTTTTTATCGGTGTTTGAGCTGATTTGCAAATTTGCATTTGTGGCTGAATTTGCGCTAGCATTTGCTTGTAAATTCACACCGCCCCTTGAATTTAAGCACTCACTTGCCACGCTTGCGATTTTCTCGGCGACTTCTTTTGTGATGCCGCTGGTACTGAAATAGGCGATTAGGATTTTCATTTTTTGTCCTTTCGTTGTAAAATTTTGCATATTTTACTAAAAAATTCACTCGAATTTGGAATTTGGGCGTGAATTTAATCGGCATTTCTAAAAAATTCACGCCACAGCTTTTTGGGCTATGGA
>CAVJSG010000015.1:5234-17791 GCA_963651895.1 Campylobacteraceae bacterium | reverse complement strand
CGCGATATTTTGCGCTGACTTTGGGCGGAGGGTTTAGTTTTTAGGGCGGTTTAGGCTGGTTTGTGTGGGTTTTGCTAAAAATTCACGGATTTTTAGCGAAAGGCGTGAAATTTTGAGCGAAATTCACGCCATTGCTTACCATTTGTTATTCTGAGCCTTGCGATAGCAAAGCTAAGAATTTAGGTATTTTCGCAGAAAATATCACAAAAATTCACACCCACGCCGTTTCGTCATTGCTAGCGATTTTTGCAAGCCGCACAAAAAGTGCAAGAAATTCGTCATTGCAAGCTTACGAAACTCTCCGAAACAATCCGCAACGCACGAAACGCATTTTGGGTGCGAATTTTTGCTTAAATTTTATCTACAATTTACAAAATTTCTTAAATTTTCGCAAAAAATTGCAAATTTTTAAAATTCCCCTTGACAAACACTAGGTGTAATGCTTTATAATTATAGAGAAATTTCACAGAAAGGAGCAAAAATGAGTGAAAATTCACAAACTCGCCGAGAATTCATTAAAAACTCGGCAAAAATCGGCGCGGCACTAGGCGCGGTGGCGGCGTTTCCGTCACTGCTAAACGCGGCGAATTCTAGCGCAAATTCAACGAATTTAAATTCGAATTCCGCCAAAAATTCGGCAAATTCTAGCAAGAATTCCGCTGCTAAAAGTGGCGCAAATGCCAAAAATTCACAAAATTCAACGAAAGGAAAGGCTATGAACTCCGTTCTAAACGACTTTTTCACCCTAAACAACGGCGTGAAAGTGCCTAAACTTGGGCTTGGGCTCTGGCGCATCGACAACGCAAGGGTGCCAGCCGTCATCGAAGCGGCTGTGAAGGTGGGCTACCGCCACTTCGACTCCGCGCAAGCCTATGGCAACGAGGCTGGCACGGGCGAGGGCGTGCGAGCCGCGATAAAATCGGGGCTCAAACGCAGCGAGCTTTTCATTACCACGAAAGTCGCAGGCGAGCACAAGGACTACAAAGCCGCTAAAAAGGGCATCGAGGAGTCGTTAGCGCGGCTAAACGCTGACTACATCGACCTTATGCTCATCCACAGCCCACAGCCGTGGGCGGATTTTAGGGGCGGCGACTACTCGCAGGGCAATTTAGAGGCGTGGCGAGCCCTAGAAGAAGCCCACAAAGCAGGCAAAATCCGCGCCATCGGCGTGAGTAATTTCCTAGAAAAAGACCTCGCAAACATCCTAAAAAACGGCTCTGTCAAGCCCGCGGTAAATCAAGTCCTCGCTCACATCGGCAACACGCCATTTGAGCTCATCGCGCACTGCGAAAAGCTGGGCATTTTAGTGGAGGCTTACTCGCCCATCGCCCACGGCGAGCTACTTCGCGACACTAGGCTTACCAAAATCGCCCAAAAATACGGCGTTTCCGTGCCGCAAATCTGCATTCGCTACTGCTTGGAGCTTGGACTCTGCCCGCTGCCCAAAAGTGCGACACCCGCGCACATCGCAAGCAACGCAAAGGTTGATTTCACCATATCTGCGGCGGATATGGACACGCTCAAAGCCCTAAAATTCAAGGACTACGGCGAGCATTCTTATTTCCCTGTTTTTAGCGGAAAGTAGTGTTTGGGGCGTGGATTTTGGGTAAATTTGAGTTGAATTTTGTGAATTTTTAGGCGTTTCGCGGCTTGAATTTGCTTTGGGTTGCAGCTTTTGGCGGGACTGCCGCTTGCGGCTAAAAGGCATTTTCGTGGGCTCGGCAGACGCTTTGCTTTCAGTCTAGCCCACGCCACGAAAATGCCTTTCTCATCCACAATCGCGTGTGCGAGCAAACAGCCTTAAATCAAGTGTTTGCCGTGAATTTTTGGTAAAATTTACAAATTCTCACCCAAAATTTGCCAAAAATTCACGCATTTTTCGTAAAATAACGCAAAATTCACAAAAAGGACGCGAAAATGGAAGTTTTCAAGGGCAAAATCAGTAATGTCAATAAGCAGGTGCTTACGCACACGAGTGGCGAGATTGAGAAATCGGACATAAAGATAAAAACAAACTACTCGCTGACTTTCGGCAAAACCATTTCAGGCAAAGGCGGCGGGGGCGGCGGCAAGATAACAACCACGCACGAGCATTACACGGACTTTAATATCGCTCAAACGGCGTTTAGGTGCGAGGGGGACTACATTTTCCAAGACGGCGATAGCGTGATTTTGCAAGCAGAGCCCACAAATCAGGGATTTTATAAGATAAAATTTTTGAAAAACACCACGAAAAACTTTACCATAGGCGAGCTAAAATTCGCCGCGCCTGTCGAGCCTAGCCCGATTTTTTTGTCGGTTGTCATTTGTTTGTTCGCAGGCGTGGGTATTTGGCTACTCTTTTTGCTGGGCTCATTTCTTGCGGGCTTTTTTATCGACATAAACAAAGAGGCGACAAGCTATGTGGCGTGGGAATACGCTCGCATCGCCGAACATATACTCCATATTTTTAACATTTAAAAGCAGCCATTTATCCAAGGGCTTATTAAAACTTACCGCACCGCAAAACATTTCTTGCATATTTTTGACCCTTGAAACATTCCAAGAATTTATGTCGTGGTTAAAAAATTCAGCATTATAAAACATACCTTGCATATCTTTAACTCTGCTTGTATCCCAAGTTTCTATTCCGCTGAAATCTTGGCGTGTGGAATTTGCAAAAATATAGCTCATATCATCTACGCAGCAAGTGCATATATCGGCTAGATTTATGCTATTGTCGCCAACAAGTTTTTGAAGCTCACATCTAGTTTTAGGACAATGTTTTAACATTTTCTTTCCTTATAAATAAAATTTTCTCAAAGCCCAAATTTCTAAAATTTAGGCTTTGAGAAAGGTAAAAGGGGCAAAGCCCCAGACAAAAACCCCTAGTCCTTACTAGCCAAGCAATTCGTGTTTGCCGTGCGGGCTTTTAGAACATTTCCAACCGTTCATATTCATAAAATTTGGAGAACTTTGGTGTGTTCCACAATACTTACAAGTATATTGTGCTAGCCTTTCAGTCGCATTCATTAACTCGTGCTTACCGTGCGGACTGTTAGTGCAGTTTCCACCATTGATATTCATAAAATTTGGATCAGGTTTTTGATGACCGCAAAATTTGCAAGTGTAAGTTGCCATTTTTTATCCTTTTAAAAATTTAAATTCGCCGTAGCGAATTTTGTTAGTGCTTTTGCACAACTCATTGCCAAAACCTTTCACGCCTTTGCGTGAATTTTTATGCGTTAAATTACCATTTTTGCTCCCTTGTGTTGAATTTTTCAAAGATTTGAAAGCGTTTTGAGAAAAATTTATGAGAAAATGGTGTGAAGTTGTGAATTTTTTGGCGAAAATCGCCATTGTTGTGAATTTTCGAGCAAAATTTATAAATTTTCGCCTTGCAGACAAAGAAAAACGAGCAAAAAGGTTTGAAAAATTTGAGAATTTTAAATAAAAAGTGCGTAAATTTAAGGCATTTGAAAACTTGACTAACGAGAGAGAGAGAGAGAGAGAGAGAGAGTAACCCTCGCCCTCGCCATCACATTTTGCGTGGTATATTCGCTATTTACTCGTGCGTTTGCTAGAACTGCTTTCAAGTTTTATCCTTTTGAAAATTCACTTTTATAAAAAAGATTGTAGATTATAAAATTCTTTGGTTAATGATTTAGAAAAAATTTTCAAAAAATTTGACAAATAAATTCACGCCTTTGGCGTGAATTTGGATTGCTTCGGCTTTTTCAAAGCCTCGCAATGACGACACACCCTAAAAATTCACACCCCAAAACTCTAAACGCCGCGATAAATTTTTCAGCTACCCCCTCATCATCGCCGTTATGCCCGTGCGCGAAAGCTCCAAAATCTCAAAGCCTTTAAGCTCCGCAAGGTAGCTGTCTATGACTTGCGGGGCGGCGCAAAGCTCGGCTATGAGGCTACTAGGCGAGAGGTCTAAAATCTTAGCATTGTAAATGCTGCTGATGTCGCAGAATTTGCGCTCATCAAAGCCCTCAGTGCGAATTTTAAGCAGCAGCAAGTCCTTTTCTATGGCGTTTTCCTCGTCCAAAAGCTCCACGCTTTGGATGGGTTCGAGCTTTAAAGTTTGCTTGATGACTTGCGTGATGAGCTCTTTGTCGGCATAAGTTACGATGGTGATGCGCGAGATGTCGCTGGCGCAAGTGGGCGAGACCGTGAGGCTTGCGATGTTAAAGCCGCGCTGCCCAAAAAGCAGCGTGATGCGCGTGAGGACGCCGGGGTGATTTTCTACCAAAAGCACTAAAATTCGTCTTTTCATAGCCTTTTCCTTTCACTCGATGATGATGTCTTTGATGGTTCCGCCTGATGGTATCATCGGCAGCACCTTTAAATCCTTGTCTATGAGGCACTCTATCCACGCCGGCACGCCTAAATTTAGGGCTTCGTCAAAGGCTTTTTTAAATTCCTCTAAATTTTTGCAAGAAAACCCAGCCGCCCCAAAGCCCTTTGCAACGGCTACGAAATCGACTTTTTTGTTTATGTCCGTGCTTGAATACCGCCCGCCGTAAAATGTCGTTTGCCACTGGCGCACCATACCTAGCGTGTGGTTGTTTAGGATGATGGTGATGATGGGCAGCTTATACTCCACAGCCGTGGCGACTTCGTTTAAATTCATCAAAAAGCTGCCGTCCCCCGTGATGTGAAGCGCGGTGCGACTGGGGCAGGCGACTTTTGCACCGATAGCCGCGCCATATCCAAAGCCCATAGTGCCTAGTCCGCCACTCGTTAAAAAGCTTCTAGGCTTGGCGTGCTTGATAAACTGCACCGCCCACATTTGATGCTGCCCCACATCCGTGGCGTAGATGGCGTTTTCTTGGGTTTTTGACACGGCGTATTCTAGGATGTTTCGCGGCTCAAAAGCCTGTGAATCGCTCTTTTGCGCATCCTCGATTTTAAGTCGCGCAAAAATGTCCTTTATCCACTCCTCGCCTTTTGCCGCACTTACAAACTCGCAAAGCCTTGATAAAACTTCGTTTATGTCGCCTATGATGCTGCAATCCACGCTGACATTTTTATCAACCTCGCTTTTGTCTATGTCTATATGCACCTTTTTCGCGCCCTTGCCAAATTCAGCGGGGTTTAAAGCCACACGGTCGCTAAATCTCGTGCCGACAGCCAAAATCAAATCCGCCTCAGCCACGACAGCGTTGCAAGTGTGCTTGCCGTGCATCCCCACAAGCCCTAAATTTAAAGGCTCATCGTGGGCTATGGTGCCAGCAGACATCGTAGTATGCACGCAGGGCGTTTGTGCTTTTTTCATAAAAGCCCGCAAATTCGCACTCGCATCCTTCGCCCCGCCGCCAAAATAAATCAGCGGCTTTTTGCTTTGCCTTATCAAATCCGCCACAAATTTAAGCTCATCATCGCTAAATTCAGCCTTTGGCGCGGCTTTTGGGGCGAAATGCTTGGAGTATTCGCACTTTGCCACGCTTATGTCCTTTGGGATATCCACTAGCACGGGACCCTTGCGCCCTGAATTTGCGATGATAAAGGCGCGGCGCAGGGTTTTGGCAAGTTCCTTAACATCGCGGACTATGAAATTGTGCTTGGTGATGGGCATTGTAATGCCTGCTATATAGACTTCTTGGAAGCTATCCTTGCCCATAATGCCTGTGGGGACATTGCCTGTGATAGCCACAAGTGGCACGGAGTCCATATACGCCGTGGCTAGCGGGGTTACGAGATTTGTCGCGCCCGGTCCGCTCGTGGCTATGACGACTCCGGTTCGCCCGCTCGCCCTAGCGTAGCCATCCGCAGCGTGGCAAGCCCCGCACTCATCCACAGGCATAATGTGCCGCAGCTTGTCTTTGTATTTGTAAAGCGCGTCATAAATGTTTAGCACCGCACCGCCCGGATACCCGAAAACCACCTCAACCTCGTGCTCTAAAAGCACTTCCATCAAAATTTCTGAACCATTTAAAATCATAAAATGTCCTTTTAAAGAGGGAATTTAGCCCAAAATTCAGGGCGATTATAGCAGAATGAGAGGGACGACAAAATGGGCTTTTGCGCCGCGTGATTTTGTAAAAATAAATTCGCTTTTCATAACCTGCCTTTTGGTAATTTTAAAAAAGCTAGTATAGCACTTTTTGGGGGAAATGCGGTAGGAATTTGAAAATTTTTGGTAAATTTTTAAAAAATGTGTAGAAATGAAACGCGAAAAATTTATAGAATTTTCAGCAAAAACCAAGCCAAATTCAACCCACAAAAGCTCAAAAATTCACACCAAAATTCAAAATTTCCCAAATTTAAAACGCCGCAAAATTCCAAAGCAAAACAAAATCCCCCAAACTCACACCAAATTTTCACCAAATCTATGCTAAAATTCAGCCTATGGAATTTCTAAACTACATAGGCGATGCGAATGTCGCTAAATTCTTGCTTTTATTTGCTAGGGTAGGCGGGCTTTTCGTGTTTTTCCCATTTTATTCGCATGCAAACATTCCGCGCGTTGTAAAGGCTACCCTCGCGCTCTTTCTTACTATGTTTTTAGTGCCTTTTGCAAAATTTGACATCCCGCAGTATAACACCTTTTTTGTCCTGCAAATCCTCAGCGAAGTGCTATTTGGTATGGTTGCGGGGCTTATGATGACACTCATTTTCACCATAGTGCAGATGGCGGGCGAGCAGATGGCTTTTACTATGGGCTTTACGATGGCTAGCGTGATGGACCCTAGCACGGGCAGCAGCGTGCCCATCACCGCGCAGATTATGTCCCTCATCGCCCTCATCGTCTTTCTCGCACTTGATGGGCATCATTTAAGCCTCATTTTCATCAGTCAATCACTCGACTACATAGAGCTTGGCGGCTTTTATTTGAAGGAAAATTTCTTGCGTTTTTTAAACGAGGCTATGATGAATGTCTTTGTCATCGGCTTTTCTATGGCTTTTCCCGTTTTGGCTATAAATTTGCTCGCGGACTTGATTTTTGGGCTTTTGATGAAAACTATGCCACAATTCAACCTGCTAGTTGTGGGCTATCCTATGAAAATAGCCCTTGCCTTTGTCGTTGTCATCGCGATTTTAGTCATCATAATGGAGTATTTTTGGGCACTCATTGAGAAGGTTTTCACAAATATGCAGGTTTTGTTTTTTACTTGAATTTGTGCTGAATTTTGAAAAATTTTGCAAAAATTCGCCCAAAATTCAACGATTTTTAAAAAAATATCCTAAAATAACGATATGGATTTAAAGGAAGCGTGATGAAAACCCTACTTTTAAACAAAAACCCCGTCATCTCAAAGCTCGTGCGTATGAGCGCGCAAAAGGTCGAGTATGAGTTCGAGGAACGCAGTGCGTATAGCGGCGACATCGGCGAATTCGACATTATCATCATAGATGATGGCGTGAATGCCGATTTGAACGAGCTTAAAGCCAAGTGCAAAACCCTCATTTGCATAAGCAGCGCGGCTAGTGCGAGCGAGGATGGCAAGCAAATCCTACACAAGCCCTTTTTGCCCACGGATTTAATCGCCCTAATGCGAAATGACGAGCTTTTAAGCGAAGCAAATGCAGGGAATTCAGCCTCCGCGCCGGATAATGGCGAGCAAGGCTTGGAAAATGCGGCGGCTGCGGAGGGCGAAAATGTGGAGAATGCGGCGGATGAGGATGAGATTGATTTGGACTCTTTGAGCTTTGATAATAAGCTTTTGGAGCCTGAAAATTCAACCGATGGCGCGGAAAATGACGGCGGGGCTTTGGGTGCGCAAAATTTGGAAAATATGAGCGGCGAAAATGGCGCGGAAAATGAGACTTTAAATTTGGGGGACGGCGGGGCTGAAACTGCGGCGGCTGCGGACTATGCGGCAAATTCAGCGGACACCGCGGCGGCAAATTCAATAGACGAAAATAATATATATTTGCAAGACATTACCGGCGAAAGTGCTGAAAATTCAGCCTCTACGAGCGAAAACGGCGCGGAAAATTCGACTTTGGAAAATGGGGGCGAAAATTCAGCGCAAAACACGGAAAATTCAGCAACTAACGAGAAAAAGGACGAGCTAGCATTTACGCCTGTGGATTTTGACACCAAACTTGACTTTGACTTCAACTCCCTAGCCCCAAGCGGCGAAACCGCGCTAAACAGCGACATAGCGGACAAAATTCTAGCTAATATCGAAAGCGAAAATTTGGGGCTTAGCGGCGAGAATGCGGACATTTCAAATCCTTTAAATAGCGAGAGTGCGGCGAGCGAAAGCGTTTTAAATGGCGAAAATTTAGGCAATAATGAAAATTCTTTGGAAAATGAAAGCGTTGCGAGTGCGGACATTTCAAATTCTTTAAATACCGAAACGGCGGGTGCTGAAAAATCATCTCAAATCACCCTTGATGACGAGTCCGCTAGCACAGGCGGCGAAAGTCAAATAAAGCTTGAAAATGACGAAAGCACCATAGGAAACGAGAGTCAAATCGCCCTTGATAATGAAACCACAGCGCCTTCATCAAGCGAAAGCAGCGCAAACGCCGATGACACGCAGCTCTCATCAAATGAAAGCAGCGCAAATGACGATGAGAAAGCCTTAACGGACGATGAGCCGCTTGAATTTGACGCGCAGGACTTGGCTGAGATTACGGAGGGGCTTGATTTAAAGGATTTTGAGGATAACAAGCAGCCCTCAAATGCCGATGAAACAGGCGAACAGAATGAGGACGAGCAGAAAAATGCGCCTAAAAAAAGCGCGTTGAGCGCTGAGAAACTTGCCAAGGCTACCTTTTTGCAGCCTCTAAACGAGCCTATAAATGAGGAAGCGAGCGTGGAAAAAGCCGAAATTCAGGGTGAGAATTTGCAAAATACCGAAAATTTAGCTGAAATTTCACAAAATGAAAATGCTGAAACTTCTAGTGAAAATTTAGAAAATGAAGTTGAAAACACCGAAAATTTAAATGAAAATTTAGAAAACGAGGCTGAAAATTTAGCCCAAAATTTAACACCCGAAACGAGTGAAACAATGGAAAATTCAATCACCGAACCAAATGAACCTGCTTTTAGCGTGGAGGAAAAGGAAGAGGGCAAGATGAGCTTTGATGATTTGCCCGAAAATGCGAGCTTTTTGGGGCAGAAAAACAGCGAAAACATTGACCCGCAGGACATCAAACCCATTTTAGTCGATGAAAAGCCCGCAGCCCAAAGCACGCAGGATTTGGTAAAAGAACAGCTTGCGGATTTGAATGCTATGGATGAGGAGTTTGAGCAAGATTCAAGCGAACAAAGTGCCGAAAATCAAAGCGAAAATGCACCCCAAAGCATTTTAAATGTTGAAAATTCAGCTCAAAACGCTATTATAAATGAGCAAAGTGCTGAGAATTCAGCTCAATCCAGCATTGAAAGCGGCGATAGTGCTGAAAATTCAAATGAAATTCCACAAAATGAGCCGCAAAATGCGCAAATTCCAAGCCAAACCGCGCCAAATGCTGAAATTTTAGATGATTTGCAAGGCTTAAACGAAAGCGAAATTCAAGTAGCCTTAGGCGAGAGTCCAAAAGCCCAGCAAAAGGACTCTGCCACGCAGTCAAATTCGCCCAAGCCCCAAAACACAGCCACTGCTGAGCTGGCAAGTGAGCTCAGTCGCGGCGTGAGCGGGGCTATCACATCGAGCATCAGCGACAACGCCCTTAAAGCCGCGCTCAAAGGTATGAAAATGCACATTGACATCAACATAAAATTCGATGAGGAGTGAGCGTGGAAAAATCGCACAAGGGCGACAAAAATTCAACCAAAGGCGCGGCGAAATCGGCGAATTTGAGTAAAAATTCAGCCAAAAACACTAAAAATTCACGCGCAATCGCCAAAAAAGGCGTGGGAAATTCACGCGCCACGAAAACGGCGAAAAATTCCGTGAATTTAAGCAAAAATTCAGCCCAAAATGCCAAAAATTCAGCCAAAGGCGGCAAAACCACGCCAAAAATCACACTCAACAACCCACAAGGCTTTGTTTTACTCATCTCAGGTCCAAGTGGGGCGGGCAAATCCACGCTTTTAGCGCGGCTTACTAGCGAGTTTAAAGACGAGCTTTATTTCTCGGTATCTTGCACGACAAGAGCGGCGCGAGAGGGCGAGCGGGACGGGGTTGATTATCATTTCATCAGCGAAAACGCCTTTAAAATGGGCATCGAGCGGGGCGAGTTTTTAGAATACGCCTTTGTGCATAGCAATTTCTACGGCACTCGTTTGAAAGAAACCGAGCAGGCGTTGAATGCGGGCAAGGTAGTCATCTTTGACATCGATGTGCAGGGCTTTCGCCAAGTGCGCGAGCGGCTTAAAGGGCTGCTAACTAGCGTTTTCATCACCACAAAATCCGCCCAAGAGCTTGAAAATAGGCTTCGCAAAAGGGCTAGCAACGATGACATAAAAAAGCGCCTAAAAAACGCCAAAAGCGAGATGAAAGCCCTCGCAGAATATGATTTTCTCATCATCAACGAGGATTTAGCGGCAGCTTACGCGCAACTAAAAAGCATTTTCGTGGCGCAAAAATTAAGAATTTCTCGCTATAATGTGGCGGAAATTTCGCAACTTTGGAAAGGGGTGTAAAATGGGTTTAAGTTCGATAGGACCGGGGCAGTGGCTCATCATACTGCTCATCATCGTCCTACTTTTCGGGGCTAAAAAGATACCAGAGCTCGCAAAGGGCTTGGGCAAGGGCATTAAGACCTTTAAAAGTGAGATGAGTAGCGATGAAGCCGACATTAAAGAGACTGGCAAGATTGAGGAAAAGCCGCAAAATTCAGCCGATGCTGAGATTAAAAGTGCTAAAAACGCCGAGAAAAAGGCTTAGTGCGCTTTGAAAAACGAGATTTACGCTGAAATTCACAGGGTTTTGGGCAGCGACTTTTTGCTTGAAAGCCCAAAAGACAAGGCTTTGGCTCACTTTGCCCTGCCCTGCTTTGCTATGGCAAAGGTGCTTAAAAAAAGCCCCATCGCCATCGCCGATGAAATCGCGCTAAAATTCGCTCAAAACGCGCATTTTGAGAGTGTGGCAAGCGTCAAGGGCTATGTGAATTTCAAGCTTTCAAAGGGCTTTTTAAACGAGTGTGCGGTGCGGGCTTTGCAAAATCCTGCGAATTTCGCTCGCGGCGCAAAGCCTTGCGAGAGCGTGAATTTTCAGCAAAATTCAGCTTTAAATTCTAAAAATTCAGCCACAAATGGCAAAAATTCACCCAAAAAAGAAAAAATCCTACTCGAATTCGTAAGCGCAAACCCCACAGGACCCCTACATATAGGGCACGCGAGGGGGGCGATTTTTGGCGACACGCTAGCACGCCTAGCACGGCATTTAGGGCAGCCCATAGACACCGAATACTACATAAATGACGCGGGCAAGCAAATACGACTGCTAGGGCTTTCCGTGCTTTTGGCGGTGCGCCAACATTGCCTAAACGAGAGCGTAAATTTGCCCGATGAGCTTTACAAGGGCGGCTATATAGTGGATTTGGCACATTTAGCCTTCAAAGAACTGCCCCACGCCTTGTTTAAAGACGAGCAAAACAACGCAAACATCGATGAAATCGCTGCTTGGGCTAAGGACAAAATGCTGATTTTAATCAAACAAACCCTCGCAAAAGCCTGTGTAAAAATAGACAACTTTGTCAGCGAAAAAACCTACCACGCGAGCTTTGATGAAACGCTGCAAGCCCTGAAAAATAGGGGCGCAGTTTATGAGAGTGAGGGCAAAATTTGGCTTGCCAGCTCGCAAAAGGGCGATGAAAAGGACCGCGTCATCGTCAATGAGCGCGGCGAACGCTCCTACCTAGCCGCGGACATAGTCTATCACGCCGACAAATTCGCGCGCGGCTACACGCAGTGCATCAACATTTGGGGCGCAGACCATCACGGCTACATAGCCCGCGTGCGCGCAGCTGTGGATTTTTTGGGCTTTGAGGGCTCTCGCCTTGAAGTCATCCTCGCGCAAATGGTGAGCTTATTGCAGGACGGCAAGCCCTATAAAATGAGCAAGCGCGCGGGAAATTTCATCCTAATGGACGAGATTTTAGACGACATCGGCGCGGACGCCCTGCGCTTCATATTTCTCGCCAAAAAATGCGACACTCACCTTGAATTTGACATTGATTTGCTTAAAAAACAAGACAGCTCAAACCCTGTGTTTTACATAAACTACGCCCACGCGCGCATTCATCAGGTGTTCGCAAAGGCGCGAAAAAGCTTTGAAAGCGTGGTAAATGCTGATTTATCAAGCCTTAACGAGGACGGCGCGAATTTGCTTTTTGAGGCACTAAATTTGGGCGCGACACTGCAAAATGCCTTTGAGGAAAGGGCTTTGCAAAAGATTGCTGATTATCTTAAAAACCTCGCCGCGCTTTTTCATAAATTTTACGCCGAAAACAAAGTCGTGGGAAGCGCAAACGAGGACAGCCTGCTAAAACTTTTCGCAGTCGTGGCTTTGAGCATAAAAACGGCTTTAAGCATAATGGGCATCGCAGCGAAAGAGAGAATGAGCGATTAAAATTCACGGAAAATGCTTTTGGCATTTTGTGAATTTTAAAGCAATGTGTCATTGCGAGACTTGACAAAGTCAAGTCGTGGCAATCCATAC
>CAVJSG010000015.1:2174-5224 GCA_963651895.1 Campylobacteraceae bacterium | reverse complement strand
ACCAAATTTAAATCCCAAAAAGCTAAAATTCACTCAAATTTTCTTGTAAAAAATAAAAAATTTCTCACAAAGGACAAAAATGAAAAAGCTAGTTTTAGTCGCTATTTTGGGGCTTGGGGTGTTTGGCGTAGCAAATTTAAATGCTGAAAATTTAAGCGATGAGCAGTTTGAGCTACTTCTTGTCGATTGCTTGGATAATGAAAATGTCCGCTCCTGTCAAAGGCTTGCAAATAGTGGTATTTTGCCAAGTGCGGAGCAATGCGACAAAGAAACTTGCAGTAATATAGGGGTTGTTTATAAGAAAACCGAAAATTATCAACAAGCTTTAAAATACTATAAAAAGGCTTGTGAGTTAAACAATGGATTTGGTTGTGCTAACTTGGCTAATTTATATTACCAAGGGAAAGGCGTAAAGCAAAATTTTCACAAAGCCTTTAAGCTGTATGAAAAGGCTTGCGATTTAAATTATATGGTTGCTTGTCATAATGTAGGTTTTATGTATAACGAAGGACAAGGCGTTAGACAGGATTTTGTGAATGCTAGAAAGTATTACGAAAAGGCGTGTAATGCAAATAATGCTATGGCTTGTAATAATTTGGGCGTTTTATATGATAATGGGCAAGGCGTTAAGCAAAATAAATCTACGGCGAAAAAATACACTGGCAAGGCGTGTGATTTAGGCAATCAAAATGGTTGTGATAATTATAGAGTTCTCAACGAATAGGGCGTGAAGTAGGGTTTTTTAGAGCGCGGAATTTGTGGTTTTTCGATAAAATGTGTAAATTTTGTGAATTTATTTGAAAAATTTATGGAATTTTTGCAAATCGACAAGGCTAACAAGGAGCAAAGTATGGATTGCCACGCGTTGCCTTTGGCAACGCTCGCAATGACACGCTACCGCATTTTTTGCGTTGTTTGTGAAAAAGGTGTGAATTTTTATCAAAAAAAAAAAAAAAAAAAAAAAAAAAAACGCACTGCGTGCGTAATGGATTGCTTCGGCGCGGTAAAACCACGCCTCGCAATGACGGAATTTTGCAAAAAATTCACGGATTTTCTAAAAATGGCAAACTCTAACAACCTGCAAAGTGTGGATTTGTGCTTACGCGAGTCGGCGCTTCGCGCAGACGCCACGCGGTTTTTTCAAAACCGCTCGCAATGACGGCGTGGAGAGAAATTTCACAAATTTCAGCAAAAAAATTCCAAAAAATTCACAAATTAAGCTACAAAATTTCGACAGCCTTGAATTTAACCCAAATTTACGCCAAAATTCACAAAATTCAGCAAGAAAATTCCAAAAAATTCACAAAATTTAATCCCTCAAAAAGCCCGTTAATGGCGATGAAGCGGAGGCGAATTCAGCCTGTGGAGCGAGCTTTGCAAGAAACGCAGCCCGTCCAGCCTCGATAGCAAGGGCAAATGCGCGAGCCATAGCCGCCACATCGCCCGCATTTGCGATAGCCGTGTTTATCATAACTGCGCAAACGCCCATTTGCATAGCCTCGCAAGCTTGCGCAGGCGTGCCAAGCCCCGCATCCACGATGATGGGCAAATCCACCTCGTCAAGCAAAATTTGTATAAAATCACGCGTTTGCAGCCCCTTGTTGCTGCCGATTGGCGCAGCCAAGGGCATAATCGCCGCCGCACCAGCATCGCGCATCGAGCGTGCCGCGTAAAGGTCGGGATACATATAGGGCAGGGGCGTGAAACCCTCGCGCGCCAGCGCCTCCACAGCCTTTGCGGTTTCGTAGTTATCGGGCAGCAGGTATTTGGAGTCTTTGATGACTTCGATTTTGATAAGCTCGCTGTGGCAAAGCTCTCTCGCAAGCCGTGCTATGCGAAGTGCCTCTGCTGCGGTTCTTGCGCCACTTGTGTTTGGCAAAAGCGTGGTGTTTTGGGGGATGAAGTCGAGTATGTTTTGCGCACCGCCCGCATTTACGCGCCTCAAAGCCAGCGTGATAATCTCAGCCCCCGCCTGCTCGACTGCTGCTTTGATTAAATCAAGGCTGAATTTGCCAGAACCCAAGATAAAACGCGAGTGAAATTCGTATTTGCCGAGTTTGAAAGTGTCTTTGGTTTGCATTTTTTTGTCCTTTTTGTGTAAATTTTAGCGCAAATTTATACAAAATTAACAAAATTTTCGCTATAATCTCAAATCATTTTTAAAATTTCAAAGGGGTTAAAATGAGGCTTACAAAATCAAGCAAAAATTTGAGCGGAGTTACTCTCTCTCTCTCTCTCTCTCTCTCGTTAGTGGGCGTTTTGTAAAATCCACTCTAAAAGCATTTTTAAATTTATTTTGCGCAATTCTTTCTAAAATTCTTTTTAAATTTTCCAAAAATTCACAAAATTTTTACCACAAAATTCACTAAATTTATTCAAATTTTCACATATTTTTTCTCAGCAAACCCCCATTTTAGCTTGGTTTCAACCCTAATGCCTGCATTAGTTGAAATAAATTCAATACAAAGGAGCAATTATGCTTAAAAAATTCGGTATCGCCGCGCTTTGCGGCTTGTCGGCGGTCTTTGTGGCTTGCGCCTCAAAACCGCCCTACACGGTTACGGACCTCAGCGCAGAGGCTCACCGCTTGGCGTTTTCGCAAAGCAAGCCTATGGGTTGTATGCTCGTGGGCGAGAAGGAGGGCATCGCGCGGGCGGGCGAGACGAGTGCGATGGAGCAGCTGCGCGAGAGTGCGAAAAACGACTTGCTAAACAAGTCCGCCTACCTCGTGGAAGTGGGCAGCAGCAAGCGTTTGGTGGTGTATCACGCCTTTGAAAAGTGGAGCTGCAAGTCGTCTGACACGGGCTTTATGTCCAAGATAACGGGCGGGGCGAACACTAACCCCGAAGTGCCTTGCCACGAGGGTTTTAGCGTGAGCGAGGTCAGCACGCTGCGCGTGGGCGGCGAAATTTATGAGTGCAAGTTCTAAAAATTTGCACGCAATGCGAATTTTTAGAGCTTTGCGCTTAGCGTGAATTCTAAAAAATTCGCGTGTAGTGTGAATTTTAAAATTGCACGCGGTGCAAATTTTAGAATTTGCACACAAAGCC
>CAVJSG010000015.1:1217-2149 GCA_963651895.1 Campylobacteraceae bacterium | reverse complement strand
GGCTTTTTTAATTTTTTTGAATTTTTACTTTTAAATTTAAAGTTGAAATTTTCTTGGTTTGCCCTACCCTATTTTGACTTTGAATTTGAAATTTTTTTGATTATTTTGAAATTTTCTTTGACAAATTCCCTGCCCTGCCCTATTCTGCTTCTGAATTGAACCTCAAAATATAACTTGTTTTAACTAATTCTTCTTTTTTAAAAAAGTTTAAAAATTTAGAAAAAGTGTCATTACGAGCGAGCGCATTGCGCGAAGTATGGCAATCCATATTTGGAAAGGCTATGGTATTTATTATCATTAGAATGCCGCTTAAATTCACGCCTTTCTTAAAATTGCCAAGGCAAACGGCAGGAAAGTTGTGGTCTGCTTCTCGTTTTGTGAATGCTAACAATGACGAAAATTTGTAGGCAAATTCACGCTTTTCTTAAAATTGTTAAGTCTAACAACTAGCAAAGTGTGGTAACGCTCGTAATGACGAATTTCTTGTATTTTTACACCACTTAAAATCAACCTACGCCTTAAAAATCGCCCACAATGACAAATTTTCGTGAATTTTTTACAAATTTACCTACATAAATTTCAACGAAATGCTGTTAAATTTTGTTGAATTCAAGCAGCATTCATCAATATCATAATTGCACACATATACCTCTTTTTGCCTCAAATTTTCTTTTCCACAAGCGTGATAAATGAAATTTGTAGGCGAATAAACGCTTAAATCATTATCTTTACAAAAGGCTATCAGTGCTTTATTTTCAATGCCCTTGTTGCAAAAGGTATTTGACATTCCAAAATTTATACGATTGTCATTAAGATATTTGCACACATTAAACAATTTCATTTCCTGTGTCTCATCCCACGCGTTATTTTCATTATAAATAGCTGTTGTGATGCTATATGGCGGGTCTAAATACACAAAATCATTTTCTTTT
>CAVJSG010000015.1:0-1207 GCA_963651895.1 Campylobacteraceae bacterium | reverse complement strand
GGCTTTTAAAGAAATCAACCCCAGCTAGTATTGCCTTTTTATTAGACTCAGAAAAGCAGTTGTTGCCAAAAGGCATATTAAATTCGCCCTTTGAATTAGTTCTAAATTGCTGTGAAAATGCAAAAAACATTAGCGTGTATAGGTCTAAAATATCGCCGTTTTTATTGTAAGTAGCTCGCAAATTCATATATGATTTTTTATAAAATTCTATCTCTTGTTTGTTTTGCGTTAGACATCTAATGGTTGTTTTTTGTGGAAGTTTATATTCATCAATTCTTTTTTCTATGTGGTTGATTATGTCGATAGACTTTAAATTTTGAAAGATTTTATAATACCTATGAAGCGTGTCATCTATATCATTTATAATGAATTTTTTGGCGTTTGTGTTTATCGACACCGTAGCACTCCCCGCAAAGACATCGATAAAAGTGTTAATGTTTGGCGCAAATAAACCTACCAAGCCTTTTTTTACCAGCCTATATTTATTTCCCATATATAAAATGGGACTTCTTTTTGTGTAACTCATTTGTTTAAATTTTATTTATCTCTCTAAGCCACTTTGAGTATTCCTCAAATGTCAATTCCTTTGTCTCGCTTACTATATAATCGCAATGCTTCGGTCTGTTGTAGCGTGGTAAATCCAAATATTCTCTTTTTAATTTTTCATAATCCACATTTTTAACCTTAAATAATTTTACCTGCTCAGCAAAATGTTTTGGTTGTTCTTTGCCATCCTTTCCAAAACCATCACTGTAATTCACTAAATATAAAGTTCCGCCTAGTTTTTACGCTAGTTTGAAATAAAGAATAAAATTTTTGCCAATTATATGGGTAATACTTTGGGTCTGATTGATGTGGAGATAGGGATAAATTTTCATCTTTGAGATACTCAAAAATCAGATATTTTCCCTTATAAAAATAAATGCTATCTATATCAAAGCCGTGCGTTTCATCGCCTTTCAAGCATTTTATGATGAATTCTTTACTGCTGTCATCACTTTTTGATATGGGTTTGCTTACTCCGCTCATTTTATACCTCCATTTTTGTGGTTTTTATAACTTTTTAGATTTTTCATAAAAAGCAAGCAAATTTTATCTTTTATTTTAAAACATTTTGTGAATTTTATGACTTAATTTGCGTGAATTTTTTAAATTTTTATCAAGAATTTGCCAAAAAATTTATATTTTCGCGCCCAAAATCCACACC
>CAVJSG010000014.1:0-17908 GCA_963651895.1 Campylobacteraceae bacterium | reverse complement strand
TATAATATAGGGGGGAAAATTTTGGAAAAATTCGTCATTGCGAGCGAGACGAAGTCGAAGCGTGGCAATCCATAGTTTAAAAAGCTGTGGAATTTGTTACTTTCATAGAAACGCCGCTAAAATTCACGCCTTTCTTAAAAATGGCAAAGGCTAACAGCTGGCAAAGTATGGATTGCCACGCGATTTTTTTTAAAAACCGCTCGCAATGACGAAATACTAAAATTCACGCATTTTAAAAATAGCAATGTCTCGCAATGACGGCTTTCTCGCGCTTTTGCCGTTGTCATAAATTTCTGCGTTCTATCCTCCACACCCCATTTTCCGCCCCTCGTATGTGTAAAATCGTAACACCGCGTAAAGCCCTAAAATTTAGCTTTTGGGCTAAAATGGGGCAAATTTTTTAACAAAAATTTACATTGTTGTAAATTTTTAAGGCATTTTTAATCTTTCTCGTTGTAAAATTTTCTTACGCAAAAAATTCAAAGGAGCAAAAATGCTTTCAGCAAGGGCAAAGCAAGATGCCAAGAGTATCTTCAAGGTAGCGGGCGGGAACTTCCTTGAAATGTATGATTTCGCGGTGTATGGCTTTTACGCTAGTATCATCGCAAAGGTCTTTTTCCCCGCAGAAAACGAGTTCATCTCGATTTTGCAAAGCTTCATCGCCTTTGGCGTGGGCTTTTTGATGCGCCCCATCGGTTCGCTGGTGCTTGGTGCCTTTATGGACAAGCACGGGCGAAAGCAGGGGCTTATGGTAACGCTGACCATTATGGCTGTGGGCACGGTTACCATCGCGGTGTGTCCGGGCTATGAAAGCATAGGCATTTTCGCCCCCATCATAGTCGTCATCGGCAGGCTTTTGCAGGGCTTTTCGGCAGGTGCTGAGGTGGGCGGTGCGAGCGTTTATCTCTCTGAGATTGCGCCTAAAAACCTGCGCGGCTTTTATGTGGCGTGGCAAAGCGGCTCGCAGCAAATCGCTACGATTTTCGCCGGTGCCATCGGCATAGGGCTTCATTACTTCATCGGCGATGCACTCGTGGAGGCTTGGGGCTGGCGTATCCCCTTCGTCATCGGCTGCCTTGTGATACCATTTATCATCTACATTCGCCGCACGCTTGATGAAACCCCTGAATTCAAGGACAAACTCTCCAAACACGCCCACAAGACACTTGGTGCTGTGGTGAAAAATATGCTCGAAAACTACCCCATCATCATCCTTGGCATTATGTTTGTAATGATGACGACCGTAACTTTTTACTTCATCACCGCCTACACGCCCACTTACGCGCGCAATGTGCTGGGCTTTACGCGCCTTGATGGCTTCATCGTTACTGCCATCGTGGGCGTTAGCAACCTTTTCTGGCTGCCCGTTTCAGGCTTTGTGAGCGATAAAATCGGGCGCAAACCCGTGCTTCTCACTATGACTTTTTTGGGGATGGTGAGTGCCTATCCTATGCTGAATTTGCTCTCAGACCCCGCCACGCTGAGCTTTACGAAATTCATACTCGTTGAGCTGTGGTTTAGCTTTATCTTTGGAGCCTACAACGGCGCGATGATAGTTTCGCTAACCGAGGTCATACCCAAGCAAGTCAAGGCTTTGGGCTTTTCCTTTTCCTACTCCATCGCAGTGGCGATTTTTGGGGGCTTTACGCCCACCGTGGCAACGCTTTTAAAGGAATACACAGGGCAGGTGCAAAGCCCCGCTTACTGGCTTACCTTCGCGGCTGTTTGTTCGTTTATCTCCGCTACAATTTTGTTTAGAAAGGGCGGAATTTACGAGAGGAATAATGCCAAAGAGTAGCGGACAATCCAAATTCCGTGAATTTTCACTAAAAATTCACAAAATTCAAGCCAAAATTCACGGAATTTAAGCCAAAAAAACAGCCTTGAAAAATTCCGCAAAAAAGGGGCAAAAATGCAGGAAAAACATTTTGACATAGTAGTCGTGGGCGGCGGTAACGCGGCACTTTGCGCGGCAATCAGCGCGGTAGAATGCGCGCGCGAAATGGGGCAAAATTTAAAAGTCGCCCTGCTTGAAAGTTCGCCGCAAAAATGGCGTGGCGGCAACTCTCAGCACACGCGAAACCTGCGCTCAATGCACAACGCGCCCACGGATGTGCTGACTCAAACTTACAGCGAGGACGAGTTTTTCGAGGATGTTTTCAAGGTTACAAAGGGGCAGACAAACGAGGAATACGCGCGTTTTGTCATCAGCCAAACCCCGCAAATCGTGGAGTGGGCGAAGCGCCACGGCGTTCGCTTTCAGCCCTCGATGCGAGGCACTTTGCACCTTGGGCGCACGAATGCCTTTTTTTTAGGGGGCGGCAAAAGCCTTGTAAATGCTTACTACGCGGCGGCTGAGAAACTTGGGGTAGAAATTTTTTACGAATTTGAAGCCTTGAATTTAGCCGCCAAAAACGGCGTTTTAAAGGAAATCGAGGTTTTGGATAAAAGCACAAATTCACACTTGAAATTCAGCGCAAAAGCCTGTGTCATCGCAAGTGGGGGCTTTGAGTCAAATTTAGAGTGGCTTAAAGAGGCTTGGGGCGAAAAAGCCCAAAATTTCATCATCCGCGGCACGAAATTCAACCAAGGCAAAATACTCAAAGCCCTGCAAAACATAGGCGCGCAAATCATCGGCGATGCCACGCAAGGGCATATGGTCGCCATTGACGCGCGCACGCCAAAGTATGACGGGGGCATAGCCTCGCGGGTCGATTGCGTCTCGCTTGGCGTTGTGGTAAATCGCGCCGCGCAGCGATTTTATGACGAGGGCGAGGATTTTTGGCCCAAGCGATACGCCATTTGGGGACGGCTTGTCGCCCAGCAGGACGGGCAAATCGCCTACTCCATCACGGATGCGAAGGTGCAAAAGTCCTATATGCCCTCTTTATTTCCGCCCATCGTGGCGAATTCCTTGCGAGAATTAGCCCAAGAAATAGGGCTTGACGGCACGGTGCTTGAAAAAACCATAGCCGAATTTAACGCAAAAGTCGTGGAGGGCAAATTCGACCACACCATCCAAGATGAGTGCCACACGAGCGGGCTAGCTGTGGAAAAAACGCACTGGGCGCTGAAAATCGACACGCCCCCCTACTACTGCTACCCGCTGCGACCGGGCGTAACCTTTACTTATATGGGCGTGAAAGTGGATAAATCGGCGCGAATTTACGCTGTGGATGGGGCGAAATTCACAAATTTGTTCGCCGCGGGGGAAATTATGGCGGGAAACATTTTAACGCAAGGCTATGTGGCGGGCTTTGGAATGAGCATAGGCAGCGTTTTTGGGCGACTTGCGGGGCAAAGTGCGGCTGAGTGTGCGATGAAATTTGGGGCTGAAAATGGCGCAAATTCTTTGAATTCAGCCGCTGAAAATGCTGAAAATTCACAAAATTCCTTGAATTCAGCGGCGAAAACCACTCGAAATTCACGCAAAAATTCACAAAAAGGGGACGAAAATGCAAGTAAATGAAGTCATAGGCGAGGGCGCGGCGGCGAAAATTCCACACTTTGACGCCCTGCCAAACAAAAAGCAAAAAAACTACAAAGCCGCCCTGCAATCAAGCCTGATTTGTAATTCCTGTCGCTACTGCGAGGGGCTTTGCGCGGTGTTTCCCGCTATGGAAAAAAAGCGCGAATTTTCGCTCGCCGATATGGACTACCTCGCAAACCTCTGCCATCAGTGCGGCGAGTGCTTTTATGATTGTCAATACGCCCCTCCGCACGAATTTAATGTCTCCATACCCCAGCAGTTCGCGGCTTTGAGGCAGGATAGCTACGCAAAATACGCATTTTTGGGCTTTTTAGGGCGGCTTTTTGAGCGCAACGCCCTTTTTACCACACTCATTTTGCTCATCGCGCTATTTTTAGGCTTTTTGCTCGCAAGCGGCATAGACAGCGCCTTTGCGAGCGAGGCTAGGGGGGACTTTTTCAAAATCCTGCCCTACAACTATATGGTGGGCATTTTCGTAGCCGTGGGCGCGTTTAGTTTCATCGCACTTTGCTTGGGCTTTGTGCGTTTTGGGCGCGCCATTAGCTTGCGGGGCGTGAATTTAGCGGTGTTTTGGCAGAGTTTAAAGGACGCTTTGAGTATGCGCTATCTTGGCGGGCACGGCGGCGAGGGCTGCACCTACCCGCACGCCTCTCGCAGCAACGCACGGCGCGTTTTTCATCACCTCACGGCTTATGGCTTTTTGTTTTGCTTTATCGCCACGAATTTGGGCGCGTTTTACTCGCATTTTTTGGGCATTCACGCGCCTTATGATTTTGCGCAACCGCCTAAAATCTTTGGTTTCGCAGGCGGAATTTTACTCTGCCTTGGCACCATAGGGCTTTTGTGGCTAAAATTCGCCGCAGATAGCGAGCTAGTCGATAAAGGCAGCGTGGCGATGGACTACGCACTCACCATAATGCTCTTTTTAAGCTCATTTAGCGGGCTTGTTTTGATGGCATTTAAAGGCGGCGAATGGCTAGCCTATGCGCTATATTTTCATTTAAGCACCATTTTGGCGTTTTTCATAATGCTGCCTTACTCAAAATTTGTGCATATTTTTTACCGCTTTATAGCACTCTTAAAATACAACGCGGATGAGCTGAAAGAGGCGTGAATTTTTGGCATTTTTGGGGTTGAATTTTGGTAAATTTTGTGAATTTCTTGCGAAAATTCACAAAATTTTGAATTTTTAAGGTGTTTTAGCATTGAATTTGCTTTGATTTTAGCATTTCTCGCACTTGTCTTTTGGCGATAAATCGCTTTTGACGGGCTTGGCAGACTATTATGTCTAGCCTTCGCCCGCCAAAAGCAATTTCTCATCCAAAATACCGCGCGCGTGGAAACGCTTTGATTTTGGTAAATCCGTGAATTTTGGCGTAAATTTCGCCCAAAATTCACACAAAATGCCGCTACGCCGTCATTGCGAGCGAGCGCAACCGCGCGAAGCGTGGCAATCCATAGCTTGAAAAGCTGTGAAATTTGCTATTTTTAAAACAGCGTGAATTTTTTGCAAAATTTCGTCATTGCTAGATTTTGCGTAGCTACAATGTGTGCAGTGCGTTTTGAGAACAAATTTTCGCCGAAAAACAAATTTTAAGCCAAATTTTGCTAAAATTCGCTTTTTTTAGCAAAAAATTCGCAAAAAAGGCTAGAATCTTGAAATTTTTAACCCTCATCTTAACGCTATTTTTAGGGCTTTTACTGAGTGCTTGTGCGAGCAAAGCAAGTTTTTCCAAGTCCCAAGCCGTTTATGTGGTGCTAAATTCCCCACAAATCAAGTTCGCGGACGCAGGCTTTTTGTATCAAAACCCCACAGAAACGCGCCTAGAAGTCTATAAACTAGCCCAAGCCCTTTTCGCACTGCATATTAAGGGCTCAAAGATTTGTCTAAACGGCTTTTGCACCTCGAAAGGCTCGTTTAACGAAAAATTCTTTCAAAACGCCCATTATGACGAGCTTTTAAGCGATATTTTAAGCTCAAAGCCCCTTTATAATGGGGTAAATTTGAAAAAAAATGCTTGCGGTTTTGAGCAAAAAATCACAAGTAAAAGCGCAAAATTTGATATATTTTATCAAGTTTGTGATAAAAAAATCAGCTTTAATGACAAAAAAGCGAGGCTTAAATTTACGCTTACAAGGATGGAAAATGAATAAACTCAAAGAACTTTTAAACCTTGCAGAGCCCAAAAACAGCCAAATTTTCAAGCATTTAGAGTGCAGTGAGGGCGAAATGCTGATTTTAAGGGAGCTTTGCCGCGCCTACATACAGGCAAACACCCAGCACAATGTCTTTAACCTACTCGTAAGCCTCTACAAAGCCGATAAATACGAGTATTTAGACCACTTGTGTGAGGTCAAACGCCTGATAGAGCTTGGTTTTATCACGCAAACTTACAGCGTTTTCAAGGGCAGCGACTACGGCAAGGGCAAGAACTCGCTTTTGTCCTTGCTGCAAAGCGACATTAGCCTAAGCGAGCATTTTTTGGAGATTTTAGAGGGAAATTCAGGCTTTGACACGAGCAAAAATGGGGCTTATGGCGAATTTTTGGAGTATTTAAAGGACGAATTTGAGCGCGTAAAGGGCTATGAAAAACTCGCCCTTTTAAAGCACAAGGATGCCGCGCTAAAAGAGCATTTACGGGGCTTTGAGCGGCACATAAGAGAGCGGCTAAAAAAGAGCAAATTTTACAACATAATCGCTGAAATTTTCAAGGAAAATTCACTAAATGAGAAAGAACAGCTCGTGTTTTTCGCCCTTTTGCGCCAAGAATATGCGATGGATGGCGAAAATTTGGGATATGGCGAGCAAAACGCGTTGCTAGCGCTCATCAGCGAAAACGAGCTTGATAAAATCAAAAACAAAGCCCTGCTCGAAGAGGGCTCAAAGCTCTATGAAAAGGGGCTTATCGACTATGACGAGTATTTAAGTCCCTTTGGGGACATTAGCAAAAGTTTCTTTTTGACGGATGAAATTTTAGAACGCATTATCAATTTTAAAGAGCCAAAAAAGAGCAAAAAAATCAAGCTCGAAACGGCACTCAAAGAGCAAGATATATTCGAGCTCATCGAGCCTAGCACGGATATAAACGATGTCATAATGCCCCAAAACACCAAAGAACTTTTGCAAAACATTCTCAAACAGCAAGACAAGGGCGTTTTGCAACGCCTGCAACGCTGGGGAATCAAGACTAGCAAGGGCGTGGAGGCTAAAATCATCTTTTACGGACCTGCTGGCACGGGCAAGACTATGAGTGCGCTAAGCCTTGCAAAGTCGATGAAAAAGGCGGTTCTCAGCTTTGATTGCTCCAAAATTCTCAGCAAATATGTCGGCGAGAGCGAGCAAAATGTGCGCAAAATCTTTGACACCTACAAAAATATAGCCGCACAGTGCAAGCAAAGCCCCATTTTGCTGCTAAATGAAGCCGACCAATTTTTAAGCACACGCACGCAAAGTTCGGCAGGGGCTGATAAAATGCACAATCAAATGCAAAATATATTTTTGGAGCAAATCGAAAAATTCAGCGGCGTCATCATCGCTACCACGAACTTTTTGGAGAGCCTTGACACCGCGTTTTCGCGGCGTTTTGAGTATAAAATCGAGTTTAAAAAGCCAGACTACAAGGATAGGCTGCAAATTTGGCAGCGCGCACTGCCCAAAAATGCGAGCTTTGAGCCTGAATTTAGCGTGGAAAAAGTCGCGCAATTTGAGTTAAGCGGGGCGCAAATAATAATGGTCATCAAAAATACCGCCCTAAAAGCCGCCATTTCAAAGGACGGAGTTTTTAAAATGCGCGACTTTTTAGAGTGCATTCAAAAAGAGCTGAATTCAAGCTTTGACGGGGCAAAGGTCGTGGGCTTTGGGGCGTGAATTTAGCGTAAAATTTGTGGGAAATTTTTTTTGGGGGTTTGGGTTGAATTTGCTGCGAATTTTTAGCAAAATTTCCCAAAAATTCACGCTTTTTAAAATTAAAATTCACACGATGGCGTGAATTTTTGGGGTGGTGAGGGCGAAATTCACGCAAAAATTCACGGAATTTGCTGAAAATTCCGTGAATTTTAAGGCTTAAAAGCCATTTTGATGGGCTACACCAGCGATACTACCAAAAAGCCCAAGGCTACGCTTAAAGCGATGGCAAGGACGCCGGGCAGCAAAAAGGCGTGGTTAAAGATGTATTTGCCGATGCGAGTCGAACCCGTGTCGTCCATTTGAACCGCGCCCAAAAGCGTGGGGTAGGTAGGCAGCACGAAAAGCGCGCTCACAGCGGCGAAGCTAGCCACTAGCATATAGGCGTTGCCCGCGTTTTCAGGGCTGATGCCAAGTGCGATTACCACCACAGGCACGATAGCCTTTGCGGTGGCAGCTTGCGAGTAAAGCAGCATACTAGCGAAGAAAAACGCCACAGCAAGCAAGGCTGGGTAGCTTTGCACGAGGTCGGCGGCTAGGGATTTGATGGTGCCTGTGTGCCCCTCGACAAAGGTGTTGCCAAGCCACGCCACGCCAAAAACGCACACGCACGCTACCATACCGCTTTTAAAAACGCTTGAAGCCTCTGGGATTTTGCTCGCATCAACCTTGCAGAAAATCACGATGAGAGTGGCTATGGTGAGCATCGCGCTCATTATGGCTGCATCGCGCCCCACGATGACATTTTCGATGAAAACAGGCTCGCCGCCGATTTTAGAAATAGCAGTAGCGTAAAGCACCACGAAAATCACGCCCACCACAAAAAGCCCCACAGAGAGTTTCGCGCCCTTTGGCAGCTGGATGTTTTGCGCGCCAACGGACTTTTTGACTAGCCCTTTTTTAAGGCGTTCTTGGTAGATGGGGTCGCTGGCAAGGTCTAAATTTGAAAGCTTGCCGATGATGAAAGCTGTGAGCATACAACCCACAAAGGTCGTGGGTATCCAAATGCCTAGCAGCAGCGGATAGCTCCACCCCAAAGGCTCTAAAACGCCCGTCATATAGACGACAGCCGCACTTACGGGGCTTGCAGTAATGGCGATTTGAGATGCCACGACTGCGATGGAAAGGGGCCGGAGGGCTTTATGTTTTGTTCTTTGGCAACCTCCACGATGACAGGAATCATCGAAAACGCCGTGTGCCCTGTGCCAGCCAAAATGGTCAGCAGCCAAGTAACCGTGGGGGCTAGGAAGTTGATATACTTGGGGTTTGAGCGCAAAATCCGCTCGGCGATTTGCACGAGATAATCAAGCCCGCCCGCGATTTGCATCGCCGAAATCGCCGCGATGACAGCCATTATGATGAGGATGACATCCCAAGGAATGGCGCCGGGCTTCATCCCAAGGCACAGCCCAAGCACGATGACGCCAAGCCCGCCCGCATAACCTATGGCGATGCCGCCCAGCCTGATGCCGATGAAAATCGCGCCCAGCAGCACGACAACCTGCAAAAGCAACATTAGAGTTTCCATTTTTTCTCCTTTGAGTTGGAATTTTTTTGGTTTTGCGTGAATTTTGGCGAAATCAACACTAAAATTCACAAAAATTTGTCATTGCGAGACTTTGCGCTGCGCAAGCATTGCAAAGTCGTGGCAATCCATAGTTTGAAAAGCTGTCAAATTTGCCATTTTTAAGAAAAGCTTTTTAAATTTACGCATTTTCTAAAATTGCAAATTCCACAGCCTTTCCAAGTGTGGATTGCCACGCAAAAATTCGCTAACGCTCATTTTTGCTCGCAATGACAAAACTTGGCGATTTTCACGCCACTTAAAATCCGTGAATTTTCAGCCCCAAAAGCCAAAAATTCACGCCTCGCTATTTCTTTTTCCCCACCATACGCGGATTTAGCATATTTTCAGGGGTTAAAATGTTATCAAGCTCAGCCTTGCTGAGTAACCCACGCTCCAAAGCCAAATCATACACGCGCTTGCCTGTGTTTAGGGCTTCCTTGGCTATTGAGGCTGAATTTTCATAGCCTATGTAGGGGTTTAGCGCGGTTACGATGCCTATGGAGTTATAGACAAAATCGTGGCAAATTTGCTCGTTTGCCGTGATGCCATCGATGCACTTGTCAGCCAGCGTTTTTACCGCCTTTTCGAGCATTATCATCGAGTTGAAAAGCGAGTAGGCGATGACGGGCTCGAAAACATTGAGCTGCAACTGCCCGCCCTCGCACGCGAAGGTTACGCTCACATCCGCGCCGATGACATAGTAGCACACTTGATTGACGACTTCGGGGATGACGGGATTTACCTTGCCCGGCATTATCGAGCTGCCCGGCTGCATTTTGGGCAAATTTATCTCATTTAGCCCGCATTTTGGACCGCTGCTTAAAAGCCGCAAATCGTTGCAAACCTTTGAAAGCTTTGTGGCAACGCGTTTTAGCACGCCTGAAATTTGCACATACGCCCCTGTATCTTGCGTAGCCTCTATCAAATCCTCAGCCACGACATAGTCGTGCCCCGTTACCTCGCGCAGCTTTTTCTCCACGACTTTTGGGTAATCAGGGTGCGAATTTATGCCCGTGCCGATGGCGGTGCCGCCTAAATTTATTTCAAGCACCAGCTTTCTAGCCTCCAAAACGCGCTCGATGTCCTCGCCCATCATCACGGCAAAGGTTTGAAATTCACGCCCCAAAGTCATCGGCACGGCATCTTGCAGCTGCGTGCGCCCCATTTTTAGGACATTTTTAAACTCCGCCGCCTTTTTCTCGTAGGCTTTTTTTAGATAATCCATAGCCGCGGCTAAATCCGTAAGATAGTCGTGCAAAGCAAGTCGCAGCGCGGTAGGGTAGGCGTCATTTGTGCTTTGGCTCAAATTCACGTGGTCGTTTGGGTGCAAGAATTCATACTCGCCCTTTTTGTGCCCCAAGATTTCAAGCCCGATATTGGCGATGACCTCGTTTGCGTTCATATTTGTGCTTGTGCCAGCGCCGCCTTGCAACATATCCACGACAAATTGCTCGTAAAATTCGCCGCCGATGATTTTGTCGCAAGCCTTGATGATGGCTTGTTCGATGTCCTTGCTTAAAAGCCCAAGCTCGAAATTCGCCATAGCCGCGGCTTTTTTCACGCGGGCTAAATTTCGCACGAAGCGGGGGAAGTTTTTGAGCCTGTCGTGGGAGATGTTGAAATTCTCAACCGCCCGAAAGGTCTGCACGCCGTAATACACGCTATCATCGATTTCTAACTCGCCGATGAAATCGTGTTCTTTTCTTGTTGCCATAGTCGCTCCTTTTTGGTGAAGTTTTGTTTTAGGCAGTATAGCAAAATAAACTTAAAATAAAATAAATTTTCAACGAAATTTTAATTTTTTATGCAAATTTTTAATGGAATTTAAAAAATTTATCAAATTTTTAGCAAAATGAGGGGGAAATTTGGGATGCTATGGACTCGAAAAAAATTAAGCGTAAATTTAGCGTAGCGATAAAACCATTATCTTGACCATAAAATTTTTCTTGATTTAAGTTATCTAACTAATTTTCTATTAGTAAATGTTAAGCAAATTTCAATGCAAAATAAAACTAGGATTGTATAAAAAAGTGCAAAAGCCTAACAAGCAAATTTCAATTCAAAATTTTAATGCAAAATTAAAATTAGGACTGCACAAAAACACAAAATTTAACCCAAATTTCAGCCTAAATTCACTCCAAAAACTAGGGTTGCGGCACAAAACGCCCAAATTTAATGCAAAAAATGCCGCACGCCGGTAAAATAAAGCGCAAGCCCGTATTCATCAGCAGCGGCGATGACCTCATCGTCTCTAATGCTGCCGCCGGGCTGCACGATAGCGCGCACACCCACGCGAGATGCCTCATCCACGCTGTCGCGGAAGGGGAAAAACGCCTCACTCGCGAGCACACAGCCATTTAAGTCAAGTCCCATCTCGCTAGCCTTGTTTATGGCGGCTTTTGCGGCGTCTATGCGGCTCGTCATCCCCATCCCGATGGCGAGCATTGCGCCGTCTCTCACATACACGACATTGTTGGACTTCGTGCAAGCGGCGATTTTAAGGGCTATATCGAGGTCTTTTAGCTCGTTTGTGCTAGCACTTCGCTGGCTTTTCTGCTCAGCGTTTGCAAGCTCGCTAACGCCCACCTCATCGGCGTTTTGATACACAAAGCCGCCCCGAATGTGCTTGAAATCATATTTGTCGCGCGGCAGGTGCAAAAATTCGCTATCTTGGGTAAAAATCTTAATGCGCTTTTTGCCCGCAAACACCGCTAACGCCGCGTCCTGCACGCTTGCGGCTATGATAACCTCCACATAAATTTCGTTGATTTTTCGCGCCAAAGCCTCGTTTAAAGTCCCATTTATCGCCACTACTCCGCCGTAAGCACTGATGCTGTCGCACTTTAAAGCCTGCGTATAGCTTTCAAGCAAGCTCTCGCGGAGTGCAAAGCCGCAAGGGTTGCCGTGCTTTACGATGGCTACGGCGTTTGCCTTGCCAAAAGAGCTTGCAAGCGTGGCGGCAGCGTTGATGTCGGTGAGGTTGTTAAAACTCGCCTCGCCTTTCAAGGCGCGAAAATGCGTGCTGAAAAAGTCCTCGAATTCATATAGCGCGCCCTTTTGGTGGGGGTTTTCGCCATATTTTGTGTCAAAAACTTTCTTGCCCGCGATGAATTTTTTTGCCCCAAAACCCCCATTAAATCGCTCATTGAGGTAGTTTGCGATGAAAGCATCATAGCCAGCTGTGTGCTCGAAAGCCTTTATCATCAGCGAGAGTCTGAATTCCTCGCTATCCGCGCCGATTTTTATCGCCCCAAGCACCGCGCCATAGTCCTTTGAGTCGCACACGACAAGCACGGATTTGTAGTTTTTCGCCGCACTTCTAAGCATCGCAGGTCCGCCGATGTCGATGTTTTCGACTATCTCGGCGAAATTTTGCGTTCGCTGCGTGGTGGCTTTGAAAGGGTATAAATTCACGCAGACTAAATCAATGGCGCAAATGCCGTTTTCTTGGGCTTCTTGCAGGTGTTTTGCCTCGCCCCTCTTGTGCAAAATGCCTCCGTGAATTTTTGGGTGCAGGGTTTTCACGCGCCCGTCAAATAGCTCTTTGCAGCCTGTGAAGTCGCTCACTTCTTGCACTTTTAGCCCCTTTTCGCGCAAAAGGGCGAAGGTGCCGCCTGTGGAAAGTAGCTCAAAGCCCGATTTTACCAAGCCTTGCGCGAACTCGACTATGCCCACTTTGTCGCTGACACTAAGCAACGCTTTTTTCATTTTTTACCTCGAAGTTGATAAATTTTTTCGCAAATTTAACGCTTTTTAGCCCAAAAAAGCGTGTAAAAATTTACTTATCACTCACCTCAAAACCAAACTCCAAAGCCTGCACGAGCTTGGTTTCGTAGATGATTTGATTGTCCTGCATTTTTTCGCTAAAAAGGCTCTTTGCGCTTTCGTTCATTTTCGTGGTGTAAAAGTAGTCAAAGCCCACACTCGTGGCGTATGCGACCCAGTTGTAATCCACGCTTTGCCCGAGCATCTCGTTGAGATAGCTTAACGCGGCGTCTTTGTTTGAGATGGAGTTGGCTATATAGAAGTTTTCGCGGTCCTCAGGCTGTGTAAGGCTGAAAATAGTGGGGTTGTAGCCGATTTGTGTCGATAAAAGTGCGTAGGCTACGAGCTCGTTGGCGCGAAGTTGCGAGCTAACTATGGCGCTTTTGACGAGCGGGGTGTTTAAAAATACGCTAGACCCATCTAATGCGCTCTTTGGGCGAAGTAGCCTTTCGTAATCAACCTTGTCGTTGTCGATTTTAAAGGCTTTTGCGTTTTTTGCCTTGCTTAAAAGCTTTTTGTTTAGGGTGTTTGAAAGGGCTGAATTGTCGTAAAAGCTTGAAATTAAGTCATTTGAAACGGATAAAAGCCTCGCAATCTGCTCGTCATAGTCTATGCCGCCAAAGTAAATGTTGCTAGCCGTGATTTTAGTGGTGTTTTTGTGAAGTGTGGGTATGTAAAAGCTTATGTCATCGGCGTTTTGAGCGACAAGGGCATTCGCGCCTTTCAGTGTAAAGCCTGCTATGGCGAAGCGGTAGTCCTTTGAAGTGAGTTCTTTTAGCACTTTGGCGATATTCGCCTCGTCCTCAGTGCCTATGGTATAGATATCCACGCTTATGCGAGCGTCTTGACGCAAGGCGTAGGCTATGCTCGCGTTGATGATGACATTTGAGTAACTTTTGATAACCTTGTCGGGGATGATGAGGGCGATTTTGCTTCTAGCCTCGGCGCTTACGCCCTTTGCGAAACCAAAATCGCTTGGAATGCTTGGGATAAAGCTAAATCCGTCATCCTTTGAGGCACTCTTGCCCGCACAGCCCAAAAATACGCCCACCACAAGGGCAAAAAGCAAAATTTTTTTCATCTTTTTTCCTTTTTTAAAGTGTATTTTCGCATAAAAATCCTTTGATTTTGCTTAAATCATCGATGAATTCGCGCTCAAAACTTGGATTTTTCATAATAAATTCCACGCTAAAAGTCGCAAGCAACCACGCGCCAAGGTGCGAAAATACTTGCCCGCGCAGCCTTTTGAAATCATCAAAGCCCAAATTTACGAAGCTATCCTCGCCTAAAATCAGCAAAACACGCGGTTTTACCAAGTGAAACTCGCTCCAAAAGTAAGGCAAGCACGCACTGAGCGCGAACGCGTCATTTTTAGCACCGCCAAAGCACTTATACACATAGCTTAAAAAAATCTCATCCGCGCTTAAATTCAGCGTGCTTTTTAAAAGCTGCAAAAATTTCTCGCCCTTGTGCGAATCAAGCAGCACGCCGCTTTTGTCCTCGTTTTTATCCGCAAAACTATCAAGCACCATTAGTTTGGCGGGCTTTAAATGCGGCTCGATTAAGCTGTGGGCGCGCTTTTTAGACAGCCCACACAGCTCGCAGCGCGACACACTCGCCCTTAAATTCGCAAAATCGCTCTCTTTGCTTGGAAAATTCAGCTCTTTGCTGACAAATTCATAGCCAAAGCTTTTAAGATAGTGCAAATTTCGTATTTTGCTTAAATTTTCGCTCATAAAATCCCTAAATTTTCAAGCCTCGCAGCAGTCTTTAAAGCTCAAAACGCCCTTTTTATAAGGGATTTTACAACTTTTGCCTTGCGAATTTATGGGACATTTTAGCACAAATTTTTAAAAAGAGTGAAAATGTGCAAAATTCTGCAAACATTGTAATGAATTTAAACAAATTTTGGCTATAATTTTGCTTTTAATAAATTTTTAAGGATTAAGTATGAAAAGAACTTACCAACCGCACAAAGTGCCTAAAAAACGCACTCACGGCTTTCGCGTGCGTATGAAAAGCAAGAATGGTCGCAAAGTCATCAACGCAAGACGCGCCAAAGGTCGAAAAAGACTTGCCGTGTGAAGTTGCAAAGTCAAATTTAGCCCAAGAAAAGAGCCTTTGCGCACACAAAGCTAGCTCAAAGTGCGCAGCACAGGGGGCTAGAAAATTTGCTAAAATCAAAAACGCTGAATTTCAAGCCCTTTACAAGGGCGCGAAAAAGTGGTATTGCGATGGGGCGGCGGTTTTTTTCAGCCCAAATTCAGCCGACAAAATGGCAGTGGTTGCTAGCAAAAAGATAGGTGGGGCGGTGCAGCGAAACAGAGCCAAAAGACTGCTTAGAGCGGCATTTGCAAGGGTTAGTCCTAGTTTAAAGCGTGGAAAATACATACTTGTAGCGCGGGATGGTATCTTGCAAATGCCTTATACTAGGCTTTGTTCGAGTTTGGCGTGGGCGTTTAGGAAGCTGCAATGCCTAAAATAAGCCCTTTGCGAGCCTTTGCGCTAAAAGCGATAGCCTTTTATCAGCGTTTTTTAAGCGTTTTAAAGCCGCGTTGCTGCCGCTTTTACCCTAGCTGCTCGGAGTTTGCGAGGCTGAGTTTTGCGAAAAATGGCTTTTTTAGGGCTTTGTGGGCAAGTTTTTTTAGGATTTTAAGGTGCAACCCCTATTTTAAGGGCGGTTTTGACTATCCAAAGATACCAAAATCGCGTTTGAAATTTGAGAAATGGCGAGCGCACAGGGCTTTGAGGGGGCTGAAATTCCTCTATGTGCCCTGCGATGCGCACAGCCTTTACATAGTGAAAATTGTTTTTAAAGGAAAAGAAAGTGAATAATAAAACCGACCCAGCACAACAAAGGCGAGTTATCCTTGCTGTCGTGCTTTCGTTCTTGTTTTTTATCTTTTACACTGAGTTTTTTGTCGAAAAAAAACCGCCAAGAGAACAAAATGCGAGTGTGAATTCTAGCCTAAATTCCGAGCCAAATTCAGCCTTAAATTCAGCAGATGGTGCGAATTTGGGCGTGAATTTAAATGAAAGCGGCGCGAATTCAGCCATAAATTCAGCCCAAAACGCAAATTTAGGGGCAAATTCAAACCCCGCTCCGCTTTCAAACGCCACAACGCAAGCATCCCAAAATGCCTACCAGGGCAGGGTTTTAGCGAGTATTGAGAGTGAGCATTTTAGCGCGAAAATTGATGATTTGGGGCGCATTTCTAGCTTTGTTTTAAAGGATGAGAAATTCAAGGTAAAGGACGAGCAAAGCGGCGTTAGCAAGGAGTTGGAGCTGATTTCGCAAGCCGCGCCAAATGCCGAAAAACTACCGCTGCCCTTGGAGCTGCGTTTTGCAAACCCTGCTGTAAATCAGAAGGCTTTCAATGTCGCCTACACAAGCGATACAAACGCCACGAGTGAATTTAAGGTAGGCAAAAACGCTCCCGCCACGCTCACTCTCACGCAAAACCTCGGCGATTTGGTGGTTAGCAAGGTTATCACTTTCTACGAGAAAGGCAACTACGACATTAGCGTGAATTTAAGCCGCGAGGAACGCTATTTCATCAGTGCTGGGGCGCGTCCAAGTGTCGCGGTGGATGGCTACACAGTGCACGGCGTGCTTTTGGTGGATACAAAGGACACCATAGAGACCTTTGAGGACGGCGATGTCGAGCAAAACACCGAGCTGGCGGCGTTTTTGATGTCTAGCTTTGACAGGTATTACGCCGCGTTTTTTTACAACTTTGACACGCCGCTGCAAACGCTCATCACAAAGGACTCCAAGGGCGATAGCGTGGTGTATGCGAGCGCGTCAAACGCCTTTAAAGCCGGCGGCTACATAGGCGCGAAGGAATTTGACACGCTAAGTGCCATAGATACGCGTTTAGAGCGCGTCATCGAGTATGGCTGGTTTACCTTCATCGCCAAGCCTATGTTCGCGTTTTTGAGCTGGATTTTCGGTTTCATCGGCAACTGGGGCTGGGCGATAGTGGTGCTCACGCTCATCGTGCGACTGATGCTTTTCCCACTTACCTACAAATCGATGATGTCGATGAACAAGCTAAAAGAACTCGCCCCAAAGATGAGCGAGCTGCGCGAGAAGTATAAAGGCGACCCGCAAAAGCTGAATTTACAGATGATGGAGCTTTACAAAAAACACGGCGCAAACCCCTTTGCAGGCTGCCTGCCGATACTTTTGCAAATCCCCATTTTTTTCGCCATCTACCGCGTTTTGCAAAACGCCGTGGAGCTTAAAGCCGCGCCCTGGGCGCTGTGGATAAGCGATTTGAGCGTGATGGACCCCTACTATGTGTTGCCCATTTTGATGGGTGCGAGTATGTTCGTGCAGCAGCTCATCACGCCGATGACCGTGCAGGATGCGATGCAAGCAAAGATAATGAAATTTTTGCCCATCATCTTTACATTTTTCTTTCTGTGGTTTCCCGCTGGGCTCACGCTTTACTGGTGCGTGAATAATATCTGCTCGCTGGTGCAACAGCTTGTGATAAACAAAATGTTTGCAAGAGAGCATAATAAAGGACAAAACAATGAGAATAGAAGCTAAAAATCTGCAAGATGCCTTGCTAGTAGCGGCTGCCGAGCTTGAATGCTCCGTGCTTGACTTGGAATACGAAGTGGTGCAACACCACAAAAATGGGATTTTGGGGCTTTTTCAAAAAAACTCCATCATCGAGGCAAGGCTTAAAAAGCGCAAAAATGACAAGAAATTCGGCAAAAAACGCGAATTTGACAGGTATGAAAAGGGCGAACGCAAGGACTTTTCAAACTCTTATGAGAGCAAAAGCTATGAAAATAAGGGCTATGAGGGTAGGAATTTCGAGCGCAAGCCCTATGAGAGCAAGCCTCGCTTTGAGGGAAAATCTCGCTTTGATGAGAGGGCAAATGGGGATAAATTTGCTAAAAACGAGCGGGGTTTTGAGGAAAATTTTAGCAAAAATGAGCGAAATTTTGATGAAAAATTTAACAAAAACGAGCGCGGCGACTTTGGCGAAAACTTTGCAAAAAGGGATGAACGCGGCTTTGATGAGAAATTTGGCAAAAAATTTAGCGCAGATAAATTCGGCAAGGATTTTGATGATTTTGCTTTAAATGAAAACGCGCCAAAGGACTATAAAAAGGCGAGCGAGCCAAGAAATTTAAATAGGCAAAATGTGAGCGAAAATTTAAA